>VBPB01000250.1 GCA_005893365.1 Candidatus Eiseniibacteriota bacterium | reverse complement strand
GATCGGAGACCTGAACGGCGACGGCAAGCCCGACCTGGCGACGGGGAACTTCAACGCCAACACGGTCTCGGTGCTGCTCGGAGGGAGCCTCAGGCTCAGGACCGACTTCGCGACCGGGACCGGCCCCTACTCGCTCGCGATCGGGGACGTGAATGGCGACGGCAGACCCGACCTGATGACGGCGAACTACACCGCCGGCACGGTCTCGGTGCTGCTCGGGGCCGGCGCCGGGAGTTTCGGGCCCAGGACCGACTTCGCGGCCGGGACCAGCCCCTACTCGGTCGCGATCGGAGACCTGAACGGCGACGGCAAGCCCGACGTGGTGACCGCGAACCGCGACGCCCGCACGGTCTCGGTGCTGCTCGGGACCGGCACCGGGAGCTTCGGCGCCAACACCGATTTCAGTGCCGGGACCGGGCCCTCATCGGTCGCGATCGGGGACGTGAACGGCGACGGCAAGCCCGACCTCATGACCGCGAACTACATCGCCGGCACGGTCTCGATGCTGCTCGGGACCGGCACCGGGAGCTTCGCGGCCAGGACCGACTTCGCGACCGGGAATGGCCCCTACTCGGTCGCGATCGGGGACGTGAACGGCGACGGCATGCCAGATCTGGTGACGGCGAACCACAACGCCAACACGGTCTCGGTGCTCCTGCACGCGCCGCCGATCGTCGCGGGGGTCGAACCGGGCCTGACCCGGCCGTCTCGCTTCGAGCTGGCGGTGCCGCGTCCCAATCCCTTCCGCTCGCTTGCGACTCTTGACTTCGGGCTGCCCCGGGCGGCGATCGTCCGACTCGAGATCTACGACGTGCAGGGCAAGCGGATCGCGACGCTGCAGAACGGGATGCTGCCGGCAGGCCATCACGTCCGCTCGTGGGACGGGGCGACCACGAGCGGGTTGCCGGCGCGGCCCGGGGTCTATCTCGTCCGCCTCTCGGCCCCAGGCGTCGAAGTGGCGAGGAAGGCCCTTCTCATCCGATGAAACCAGCGCCGGATCTGAATCAGCTCCTTGCGAAGCGTGGATCCACGGCCCGCAGGAACTGCTCCAGGAGGTTGCCGGCGACCGCCAGGCGGTAGTCGCGGTCCGAGCGGATGTCATCGATGGGTGCGATGTCGAGCATCAGCGCCGCGCGCGCCCGGGCCGCCGCCGCGCGCGAAGGCTTGACCCCCATCAGCGCCTCCCCCGCGTGCGCGGCGAGCAGCGTCACCGGGGCGACGCTGCCCCAGCCGAGTCGGACGTGGTCCACGCGGCCGTCGCCGCCCAGGCGGAGGACGCCCGCCATCACCACCTTGGAGATGCTCTGGGCGAGCCGGGTCCCGACCTTGCGGAAGAACTGGCGGGACTTGGGCCGAGCGAACGGGATCTCCACCGCGGTGATCAGCTCGTCAGGCGCCAGGCTCAGGTCGCGGTAGCCGTGGTAGAGCGTCCCGAACGGGATCGCGCGCGCGCCGCGCGTCGAGCGCGCGTGCACGACCGCGTCGAGCGCCATCAGCACCGGCAGCGAGTCGCCGGCCGGCGAGGCGTTGGCGATGTTCCCGGCGAGGGTGGCGCGGTTCTGGATCTGCCGCGCCCCCACCACCGCGGCCGCCTCGACCAGCGCCGGGAAGCGCCGGGCGAGCCCCGCGTGCTCGCGGATCTCGCTGAAGGTGGTGAGCGCACCGAGCGTCACGCCCGCACGGCCCGACCGGATGCCGGAGAGCTCGGCGAGCCCCCACAGGTCGAGGAAGCCCCGGCCGTCGTGGGTGCCGGCGTTGAGGTAGACGAGAAGATCCGTGCCGCCCGCGATCGGGGTGAGGCGCCCGTTGGCGGCCTCGGCGCTCATCCGCCGCAGCGCGTGCGCCAGGTCGCGCGGGCGCTCGACGGCGATGGTCGAGAGGGCGGCTCTCATCGCGAGCCCGCCCGGCGCCGGGGGGCGGCCGGTCGCCGCGGCCGCGACGCGGCGCGCGAGGCCGGGCGCGCGGCGGCGCGCACCGCGTCGACGATCTTCTGATAGCCGGTGCACCGGCAGAGATTGCCCGCCAGCGCCTCGCGCACCTCGGGATCGCTCGGCACGCGGCCGCGGCGGCGCCGCAGCAGCTCGTGGGCGGAGAGCAGGACGCCGGGCGTGCAGATGCCGCACTGGGCGCCGCCCATGCCGACGAACGCCTGCTGGAGTGCCGTGAGCCGCGGGCCGCGCGCGAGCCCCTCGACGGTGAGCAGCGTGGCGCCGTCGGCCTGGACGGCGGGCACGAGGCAGGAGTTGACCGTGCGCCCGTCGATCAGCACGGTGCAGGCGCCGCACTCGCCCTCGCCGCAGCCTTCCTTGGTGCCCGGCAGGCCCAAGTCCTCGCGCAGGACGTCGAGCAGGCGCTTCATCGGCGGCACGGTCACGCGCCGGCGCTTGCCGTTGACGCTGAACGCGAGCGTCACCCGCGGGCTCATTCGGGGTCCTCCAGCCTCAGGTTCGCGAACGGCAGCCGGCCGTGCCGCGCCAGGAACATCGCCTGCAGCCGGGCTTCGACCACGGCCGGGTCCTCGTCCGGCGTCGGCATCCAGGCCAGCAGCATCACCCGGTGATCGCGCAGCTGCCAGACGAACCGCCCGCCGTAGTGGGCGACGACCCGGCCCTGGCCGAAGCGCAGGTAGCGCTTGACCCGCTGGTGGAGCAGCGCGCGCACGCCCGGCCCGCGGGCGCGGCCGATGTAGAGCACCACCGCCCCCGGCACCCAGTGGTTCTGGAGGATCTCGATCGGCACGGACGGGTCCATCTGGCGGAAGCGGCCGCCGACGCTGTGCTCGAGGAACTTGGGCGGCATCACGGCGTCGCGCACCGCGACGTAGACGCCGCGCTCGACCGGGACCTCCTCGCAGCGGCTCTCCCACAGGCGGTTCACCGACAGGAATCCGCGGAAGCCGTAGTCCCGCAGCTCCGCGACCGAGTCGATCGGGCTGCGGGAGTGCGGGGTCACGTCCATGTCGGCTCCGGACACGCTCATCGCCCGTCCTCCCGCGCCCGCAGCGCCTTGAGCAGCCGCTCGGGCAGCACCGGGATCTCGTCCATGCGCAGCCCGGTCGCGTGGGCGATCGCCGCCACCACCGCCGGCGCGGGCGTGTCCATCGGCAGCTCGCCGACGCCCTTGGCGCCGCGCGGCCCGAGCGAGTAGGGATTGTCCACGAACACCACCTTCATGCGGGGCGAATCCACCGCGGTCGGGATGATGTAGTTGGTGAGCTGGTGGTTCCACACCCGCCCATCCTTCCAGCGCACCTCCTCGAGCAGCGCGTAGCCCAGCCCCTGGGCGGTCCCGCCCTCCACCTGGCCGGCGGCCAGCACCGGATGGATGGCCCGGCCGATGTCCTGCGCGGTCGCCACCTCCAGCACCCGCGTCTCGCCGGTGTCGAGGTCCACCTCCACCTCGACCGCGCAGGCGGCGTAGGCGAACACCGCGTACGCGTCGCCGCGATAGGTGTCGTCGTCCCAGGCGATCTCGGGCGGCTTGCGGTAGCGGTGCTCCACCCGCAGCGCCCCGCGCTCGCGCAGATAGCGCTTGGCCACGCGCTGGAACCCCTTGGCACCGGCGATCGGGCGCTCGGCGAACAGCTCCAGCTTCTCGTGCATCTCCTTCGCGCAGCGCTCGATCAGGCCGCCCACGACCATGACGGTGCGCGAGGCCACGGTCGGCCCGCTGTCCGGGACCGCGTCGGTGTCCGAGGCCTCGACCTTGACGAACGCCGCCGGCACGCCCAGGGCGTCGCCCACCAGCTGGGAGAACACGGTGACCGTGCCCTGCCCGATCTCGGTGTTGGCGGTGAGGATGCGCGGCCGCCCGTCGGGCGTCAGGTCGACGGCGGCGCGCGAGGCCAGCCGCACCTCGCCGCTGCCCGTGAACCCCGCGCCGTGCAGCGCGAGCGAGAGGCCGATTCCGCGCCGCAACCGGTGCCCGCCAGGGGCCACCCGTCCGGCCGCCTCGGCCTTCGCGGCCGCGGCGTTGGCCTGGGCGTAGCCCTTGCGCTTGCGCGTCCAGTCGGCGAGCCGCGCCGTCCGCTCCAGCACCTGGATCGCCCCCACGCTCTCGCGCAGCGTCTGGCGGGTCGGCGTGATGTCGCCCTCGCGCACCGCGTTCTTGAGGCGGAAGGCGAGCGGGTCCATGCCCAGCTCCGCGGCGATGCGGTCCATGTGGCACTCGGTCGCGAACAGCGTCTGGGGGGCGCCGAAGCCGCGGAAGGCGCCGTTGGGCGGCGTGTGCGTGGCGACCGCGCGGGCGTGGATGCGCACGTGGGGCCAGCGATACGCGCCGCCCGCGTGGATCGCGCCGCGCGAGAGCACCACCGGCGACAGCGTCACATAGGCCCCGCCGTCCATCACGCAGTCCATCTCGTGCGCCACCAGGGTGCCGTCGCGCTTGACGCCGCTCTTGACCCGGGCGACGCACGGGTGGCGCTTGGTGGTGGCGGCGATGTCCTCCAGCCGGTCGTAGACGATCTTGACCGGGCGCCCGCTCTTCCACGCCAGCAGCGCGGCGTGACCGCCGATCATCGACGGGTACTCCTCCTTGCCGCCGAAGCCGCCGCCGGTCACCGTCTGGACCACGCGCACCTTCTCGGGCGGCAGCCCCAGCATCCGCACCAGCGCCGCGTGCACGTAGTAGGGACACTGGAGCGAGCCCCGGACCGAGATGCCGCCCGCCGCGGTGCGCTCGGCCAGCATGGCGTTGTTCTCGATGTAGAGCTGCTCCTGATGCCCGGTGCGATAGGTGGCCTCGACCACCAGGTCCGCCTCGTCGAAGCCGCGCGCGACGTCGCCGCGCTCGATCAGGATCTCCTTGAAGACGTTCAGCGACTCCTCGACCGTCAGCACCGGCTCGAGCGGCTCGACCTCCACCTTGACCGCCAGGCGCGCGGCCTCGGCGCGCTCGGGGTCCTCGTGCGCCACCAGCAGGATGGGCTCGTCGGCGTGGCGGATCTCGTGGGCGGCGAGCAGCGGCTGGTCGTCCACGATCAGCGCCACCAGATTCTCGCCCGGGATGTCCTGGT
>VBPB01000249.1 GCA_005893365.1 Candidatus Eiseniibacteriota bacterium | reverse complement strand
CGCAGCGTCCGGACGCTGCTCGAATCGATCGGCCAGCAGCTTCACGAAGTGAGCGTGTAACGAAGCGCCGAGCGACGGCGCACGGGCACGCGCAGCTCGATCATCCACTGAACGAACGAGGACGCGACGCCAATGTCCTTTCGACCGGAAGAAGTGAGCGCCATCCTGGCGCAGGAACTCGAACGATACGAGGCCAAGCTCGAGACCAAGAGCGTCGGCAGCGTGCTGTCCGTCGGCGACGGCATCGCCCGCGTCTGGGGGCTCGAGGACGCGATGGCCGGCGAGCTGATCCGCTTCCCCGGCGACGTCATGGGCCTGGTCCTGAACCTCGAAGAGGACAACGTCGGCGCGGTGCTGTTCGGCCCCGACAAGAACATCAAGGAAGGCGACCGCGTCGAGCGCACCGGCCGCATCGCCTCGGTGCCGGTCGGCAAGGGGATGATCGGGCGGGTGGTCAACGCCATCGGCCAGCCGGTGGACGGCAAGGGCCCGATCGGCGGCGACAAGTTCCGCAACCTCGAGTTCACCGCCCCGAGCGTGATCGAGCGCCAGCCGGTGAAGGAGCCGCTCCAGACCGGCATCAAGGCCATCGACTCGATGATCCCGATCGGCCGCGGCCAGCGCGAGCTGATCATCGGCGACCGCCAGACCGGGAAGACCACGATCGCCATCGACACCATCATCAACCAGCGCGACTCGGGCGTCACCTGCGTCTACGTCGCCGTCGGCCAGAAGGAGTCCACGGTCGCCAACGTGGTGGCGGCACTCGAGAAGCACGGCGCGATGGCCTACACCATCGTCGTCACCGCGTCGGCGTCGGAGCCGGCGCCGCTCCAGTACATCGCCCCCTACGCCGGGCTGGCGATGGGCGAGGAGTTCACCTACGCCGGCGGCCACGTGCTGTGCGTGTACGACGACCTGTCGAAGCACGCCGCGGCCTACCGCCAGCTCTCGCTGCTGCTGCGCCGCCCGCCCGGTCGCGAGGCCTACCCGGGCGACGTGTTCTACCTCCACTCGCGCCTGCTGGAGCGCGCCGTCAAGCTCTCCGAGGAGAAGGGGGGCGGCTCGCTCACCGCGCTGCCGTTCATCGAGACCCAGGCGGGCGACGTCTCGGCCTACATCCCGACCAACGTCATCTCGATCACCGACGGGCAGATCTTCCTCGAAGGCGACCTGTTCTACGCCGGCGTGAGGCCCGCCATCAACGTGGGCATCTCGGTGTCGCGCGTGGGCGGCAACGCCCAGATCAAGGCGATGCGGCAGGTCGCGGGCCGCTTGCGGCTCGACCTGGCGCAGTACCGCGCGCTGGCGGCCTTCGCCCAGTTCGGCTCCGACCTCGACAAGGCGACGCAGGCGCAGCTGACCCGCGGCGAGCGCATGGTCGAGCTGCTCAAGCAGGGCCAGTTCGAGCCCATGCCGGTCGAGAAGCAGGTCATCTCGATCTTCACCGGCGTCAACGGCTACCTGGACGACCTGCCGGTGGAGGCGGTGCGCCGGTTCGAGGTCGAGTTCCTGGCGTTCATTGCCAAGAACTACGCCGAGGTGGAGCACGCCATCCGCACCGCCAAGGCGATGTCCGACGGCGACACCGCGCGCCTCCACGAGGCGGCCAAGCGCTTCAAGACCGAATTCAAGGCGTGATCCGATGAGCAGCCTCCGCGTCCTGCGCCGGCGCATCCGCTCGGTGCAGAACACCCAGCAGATCACCAAGGCCATGGAGATGGTCGCCGCGGCCAAGCTGCGCCGCGCCCAGTCCCGGGCGCAGGCGGCGCGGCCCTATGCGAGCAAGATCACCGAGATGCTCGAGAACCTGGCGGGCGCCGCGGGCGAGATCGACCATCCGCTGTTCAAGGCGCGCGAGGTCAAGACTACCGCCCTGGTGCTGGTGACCGCCGACCGCGGCCTGTGCGGCTCGTACAACGCGAATCTGGTCCGCGGGGCCGAGCAGCGCCTGCGCAACAGCCCGACCGGCGCGATCCAGCTGGTCCTGGTCGGCAAAAAGGGGCGCGATTACTTCAAGCGCCGCCGCTACCCGGTGCTGGCGGTGCACACGCCCGTGCCGGCCGAGGCCAGCATCGATTTCGCGCGCACGCTCACCCAGGACCTGATCGACCGCTTCGTCTCCGGCCAGGTCGATCGCGTCGAGCTCATGTTCACCCGCTTCATCTCGGCGCTGCAGCGCCGGGTGGTGGTGGAGACCTTCCTGCCGGTGGGCGCCGCGCCGGCCGAGGGGCGGCCCCAGAACGCCGGGACCATCTTCGAGCCCGACGCCGAGAGCATCTTCGGCGAGCTGCTGCCGCGCTACGCCGGCGCCAAGCTGTTCGCGGCGCTGGCCGACTCGCTGGCCGCCGAACACTCGGCGCGCATGATCGCCATGGGCTCGGCGCGCAAGAACGCGGGCGAGCTGCTGGATCTATTGGTGCTGCGCCGCAACCGGCTGCGGCAGGCGGTCATCACCAAGGAGCTGCTCGAGATCGTGGGTGGCGCCGAGGCGCTCAACGGATGATCCCATCACGAACCAACGAGGCTTCGCACGAAGCCGTGGAGGAGTGACGCATGAACGTCGGCAAGGTCGTCCAGGTCATCGGGCCCACGGTGGACGTGGCCTTCGATCCCGAGAAGCTCCCGAAGCTGCTCAACGCCATCACCATCGAAGACCCGTCGCGGGGCATCCGGCTCACCATCGAGGCGGCGCTCCACGTCGGTGACAATGTGGTGCGCTGTGTGGCCATGAGCAGCACCGACGGCCTGGTGCGCGGCATGCCCGCCGTGGACACCGGCGCCCCGATCTCGGTGCCGGTGGGCGAGGCCTGCCTGGGCCGCATCTTCAACCTGCTGGGCGAGCCCATCGACGGCAAGGGCGGCGTGAAGCAGGAGAAGTTCTATCCCATCCACCGCCAGCCGCCGTCGTTCGAGGAGCAGGAGACCAGCATCCAGATCTTCGAGACCGGCATCAAGGTCGTGGACCTCCTGGCGCCCTATCAGAAGGGCGGCAAGGTCGGCCTGTTCGGCGGTGCGGGCGTGGGCAAGACGGTCGTGCTCCAGGAGCTGATCCGCAACATCGCGACCGAGCATGGCGGCTTCTCGGTGTTCGCCGGCGTCGGCGAGCGCACCCGCGAGGGCAACGACCTGTACTTGGAGATGACGCACTCGGGCGTCATCAGCAAGACGGTGATGGTGTTCGGCCAGATGAACGAGCCGCCCGGCGCGCGGCTGCGCGTGGGCTTGACCGGCGTCACCATGGCCGAGTTCTTCCGCGACGAGCGCGGCCAGGACGTGCTGCTCTTCATCGACAACATCTTCCGCTTCACCCAGGCGGGCAGCGAGGTGTCGGCGCTGCTCGGCCGCATGCCGAGTGCGGTCGGCTACCAGCCGACGCTGGCCACCGAGATGGGGGCGCTCCAGGAGCGCATCACCTCGACCAAGAAGGGCTCGATCACCTCGGTGCAGGCGATCTACGTGCCGGCCGACGACCTGACCGACCCGGCGCCGGCGACCGCCTTCGGCCACCTCGACGCCACCACCGTGCTCGACCGCGCCATCTCCGAGAAGGGCATCTACCCCGCGGTGGACCCGCTCGGCTCGACCTCGCGCATCCTCGATCCGCGCATCGTCGGCGACGAGCACTACGGCGTGGCGCGCGGCGTCCAGAAGATCCTGCAGCGCTACAAGGACCTCCAGGACATCATCGCCATCCTCGGCATGGACGAGCTCTCCGAGGACGACAAGCTGATCGTCCAGCGCGCGCGCAAGATCGAGCAGTTCCTGTCGCAGCCGTTCTTCGTCGCCGAGGTGTTCACCGGCCGGCCCGGCAAGTACGTGAAGCTCGAGGACACGGTGAAGGGCTTCAAGCAGCTGATCAGCGGCGAGCTGGACGAGCTGCCGGAGCAGGCGTTCTACATGTGCGGGACCATCGACGAGGCGATCGCCAACGCCGAGAAGATGGCGGCGACGGTCTGAGGCCCTGATGGCCAGCACCTTCCAGCTCAGCATCCTCACGCCGGAGCGCTCGGTGTTCGAAGGCGCCGTGGAGTACCTCCAGGTGCCGGGCAGCCAGGGCTACCTGGGCGTGCTCGCGCACCACGCCGGGCTCGTGACCGCGCTCGCCGCCGGGAGGCTCACGGTGCGCCACGCCGGCGGGCGCGGGGAGGTCTGGGAGGTGGAGGGCGGGTTCTTCGAGGTCTCGAACAACCGCGCCACCGTCCTGGCGGACTCGCTAACTGGCGGCGGGCCAGGCGCCTAGCCGGAAGAGTCACGGCCCACGCCGGGCGATTTATTGGTAGTTTTGCCAGTTTAGTCGCTTCTTGTAACTCGCCAAAGATGCGCATAACCCGCGTCCCCGTGAAAGGTGGGTCGGGTGACGCTGCCGCCGCACAGAATGGAGGCGATCGTGAGACGAGCTTCCCACGCCGTTCGTAGCCGTTCGCCCTTCGTGTTGATCGCCCTGCTCGGCCTGCTGGTCGCGGTCGCCGCGTCCGCCGCGGAGATCCACGACGCCGCGCGCGCAGGCGACGTCTCGAAGGTCCAGGCCATCCTGAAGGCCGATCCCACGCAGGTCGGCGCGACCGACGAGCAGGGGAACACGCCGCTGCAC
>VBPB01000239.1 GCA_005893365.1 Candidatus Eiseniibacteriota bacterium | reverse complement strand
TTCCAGATGGAGTAGAGGTCCTGCGGCAAGTCGTCCGGCAACTGCTCGCTGGCCGCGAGAACCCGCGGCGCAAAAAAGTCGGCGCCTAGGTGCGCGCGCGGCCCCCGCGGCGGCCGGTAGCGATATCGTCTCTTGCCGGCCACGCTAGAACGGCTCCACTGCGCCGGGAGCCTCAGCCGTCGGCGAGCTTGCGCAGGTCCGCGGCGGTGAGATTGCCGCGGGCGAGCGGTTGGCCCAAGTCGAACTCGCGCGTCTTGGCGAGCGAGCCGATGACGACCGCGTCGAAGCCCAGTATTTCGCTGACATGTTGTTCCCCGGCGCCGGGTGTCCGCCGACGGGTCATTGGACAGAATGGTACTTCTCGGACCCGGCGAAAATCCAGCTTGAACTCCCTAATACTCTAATACTCCGATGAACCTCGACGGCGGGTGCGGCCACCTGCGCGAGGAGCGCGCCCCGGTCGAGCCCAACACCCCGGGCGAGTGCGGCGACTGCGTCAAGGAGGGCCTGCCTGGATGCATGCTGCTACCCGTCAGCGCGCCCTGGTGCATGCTGGCGGAGGTCATGGACTTCGCCAAGGCGGTCGGTGCGCCGCGGTCGCTGCCGGTGCACGACCGGATCCTGTCCGACGTCGGCCTGGCCGTGCTCGACGACCGCGTCAGCGCCTACCTCGAGGGCATCGGCGACTACCACCGGGTTCCGGACGGCGCCGACCTGCCCACCTAGGACTGGCGATCCAGCCGGCGCTTCCACTCGGCGTGAGGAGTGATAAGCCGCTCCAGGTCGGGCCGGAACACGCGTGCGTGACGTCGCACCGACCTTCGGCGGGCGAGGGCCCGAGGGGTCGACCTCGCGAGCGACCCGAGCACGCGCAGCCTGCGGACCCGCTCCTCGCGCGATGCACCGCACCGCAGGAACAGGGCGGCGCTGTGGCATACGAAGAGCAAGCACTCGCGAGCGGCCAGCCCGAAGCTGGCATTGACGAGCAGCGTCAGCAGCCGGTTGCGCTCGAGGTAGAAATCGGCGAGACCGGGGCGTTGGCTGCTGGTGGCCTGGTGCTCGTGACGGATGACCGCCCCAGGTGTGTAGCGCAGTCGCCAACCACGTGAGCGCAGCCGCCAGGAGAGGTCGACGTCCTCGTAGTACAAGAAGAACGCGTCGTCGAACCAGCCCACCTCACGGCCCGCTGAGGTGCGGAAGGCGACGCCGTTGCCGCACGCGAAGAAGAGGTCCGCCGCAGTGTCGTACCGGCCGTCGTCGACGCACAGGTAGTCACGGTCGGCACCCCAGCCGTTCTCGAAGACGACACCTCCGGTGTTGTTGATCAGGTGCGTGAGCGGCTCGCCGGCGTCGACCACCATCGCGACGGTGACGGTGGCCTCGTCGTGCAGGACGACGCTCTGGCGGCGATCGGCCGTACCCAGGTCGAGCGTCACGGGGTCCCGGGTGGGCTCGGTGGCGACCTGGAGCTCCAACCGCCACGGCGCCTGACCTGCCAGCGGGATCAGCAGCTCACCGGCCGGCTCGGTCCACCGGAACTGTGCTTCCTGGGCGTGCACGGCACCCCGCACCTGGGACGTGACGTCGACGTCGTTCACGCTCACGCGGCGGAGCTGGACCCCGAGCCGGCGTGCATCGCCGTTGCCGGGCTCGAACCGGGGCGCGCGCAGCGCGAGGGAGTACCAGGGGGCCAGGAACAGGATCTTCGATCCCGACGCGGCGAGCTCGCTGCCGCCGGGCTGGTCGAAGGGCTCCAGCAGTGCTCGCAACCAGCCCGGCTCGGGCACGGCGTCATTGTTGAGGAGCACGGCGAAGGGCGTGGCGACGTGTTCGAGCGCGGCGTTGTTGCCGCCGGCGAAACCGAGGTTCGTCTCGGACCGGATGACCCGTACCGACGGGAACTCCTCGGCCAGGAGGTGGGACGTGTCGTCGACGGAGCCGTTGTCGACGACCACCACGTCGAACGTCCTGCCCTGGTCGAGCTCCTGGGCCAGCAGCGCGGGGAGGCAGCGACGCAGCAGGTCCGCGCGGTTCCAGCTGACGACGACAACCGTGGCGACGGCGCTCATGCCGCTCCCGCCGTCAGTCCCGCGCGACGAGGGCGTCGCGCACCGGAACGAACTTCGCGCCGGCCCCGGCCAGCTCGGCCGCGGGGTCGGAGTCGGCGACGATGCCGCAGCCGGCGAACAGACGCACCGACGTCTGCTCCAGGTGCGCTGACCGCAGCGCGATGCCGAACTCGCCGTCGCCGGTGGCGTCGATCCAGCCGACCGGCCCGGCGTAGCGGCCGCGGTCCATGCCCTCGATCTCGCTGATCAGCCGGACGGCGGTCTTGGTCGGCGTCCCGCCGACGGCGGCCGAGGGATGCAGCGCCGCGGCCAGCTCGACGTCGGTGGCCAGGTGCATGACGTTGGGCAGGTGCAGCACGAAGGGCGCGTCGGGCACGTTCATGGAATCGCAGTACGGACCGAGCGCGTCGGCCACGGAGCGCACCGCGTAGTCGTGCTCCTCGAGATCCTTCGACGAGCGGGCCAGCGTCGCGGCCAGTGCGAGGTCGTGCGCGTCGTCGCCCGTACGCCGGATCGTGCCGGTCAGCACCCGCGAGATGACCAAGCCGCGCTCGCGGCGCACAAGCATCTCCGGGTGGCGCCGAACCAGCCGTCGACGTGGAAAGTCCAGCACATCGGGTAGCCGCGGGCCAGCCGTCGCAGCGGCCCGCGCACGTCGAAGTCAGTGCCGACCTGGGCGAGCAGGTCGCGGGCGAGCACCACCTTCTCCAGGTCACCGGCCTGGATCCGCCGCACGGCGTCGGCCACCACCGACTCCCGCTCCGCGCCACGGAGCGCGCCGTCGGAGAACGTGACGGTGCGGGTCGTCGGCTCGGGCGTCCGCGACGGGAGCACCGGCTGCTCGAGATCCTCGTCGACCTGGGCGACTACGGTCAAGCCAGGCGGTCCCGCGGCGTCGCCCGACGACGACCCGCGGCACCACCAGCGCGGAGTCGCCGGGTTCGTCGGCGAACCCGAAGCCACCGAAGGCGACCAGCCCGCTTGGGAGCTCGTGGAGATGCCTCGCGGCACCACGGTATGACCCACACCCGATTTCCTGCAAGGCCTGGGAAGCGGAACCCGGGGCGTTGAGAGGCGCATCGGGCAGGACGGGCCACGATTCCATCAGTGCCGCCTAACGTTCCGCTTCAGGCGCTTGGCCGGAGCGTCGACCGGAGGGAGCGCGAAGGTCAAGGCGCCTGCAAGCGGTTGTTGGGCCGCGTCTATTCCCAATACCCAACCGAGTGCAGGTAATACTCCGCTGTGTAGTAGCCGACATGCCGAAACCGCTTCGCCAGCAACTTGAATGTCTCCTCATCTGGCATGCCTGCCAGTGACTCAAGAAAGGCAGCAAACGAGCCATGCTCATGCTTGATCCGTTGGAACTCTTGTGCATTGTGGAGGATGGCCTCGACCTTGCGCCGGTTCTTCAGCACATTCGGCTCGCTGAGTAACTTGTCGGCCCGCGCTTTTGACAACTGATTGATACTAAACCTGTGGAAACCTTGACGATACCTCCGCCAATTGGTGCGGATAGTTCCCCAGCCTAGCCCGGCTTGTAGAATGCACAGGCACAGCACTTCAAAATACTCCTGGTCGGATACGGGCTTATCACCCGGGCGGCATGCGCTCTTAGCCTCTTTGGCGTAGATACACTCCCATGGGGCTTGGTGCTGTTTCTTCAATTGCATAGGAGGAGATCCATTATCCGCCCAGGGCGCTGCGCCGCCCAACGGATCGGCGTTGAGCTGCCGGCCCTCTGACGGTACTGGGGCGGCTGTCAATGAACGCCGCCAGAATGCTACCACCGTTCGAATGGGCCGAGGCCGGGCAGCTCCAACGCCTTCCATGAGAAGGCCAGCCTCGTCAAGTCACGAATAACATCTTTCTTCATCGCCGTGGCGATTCTTGTTGGCTCCCGCGTCGAACGAACCACCGATCTCCCCGGTCGTTCAGCGTCTCCCATGTGTTGGAAGCACACTCGGTTGGAGTGAGTCCCTCACCGGTCGACATCGAGCTTGTCAAGTATCCACTCCTCGAACGACGTAATCATCTGCTCCGCGCGCGACTGTATCTGCCCGTAGGCGGGGTCTGCCTCGCAGCTGCGCTGGATCTCGCTGAGACGTGCCCTGCTGTCGTACTCGGCTATTCCGGTGACGCGGTTGTCGTTCTCATTGAAGTAGAACCCGATTACTCTACCTCCGTGTCGCTCCAGAAGGTTCTTCCAGTCTCGGGCTACCCTCGTGAACTCCGGGAGCGTGCCCGGCTTGATACCAGAGATTCTTATGCGCGTGATCACGTCATGCTCCACGGTCTAAGAAAGGGCGATCCGGGGGTCGGCAGCAGGTCCAGGAGCCCGGCGCCGGGTGTCCGCCGACGTGTCATTGGACAGAATGGTACTCCTGCTTATGCGGCTGCCTCAGCTCGTGACCGAAGCTGACACAGGCTCCCGCCATCGTGTTCTCTCAGGAGGACGCGACGATGGAGTTTCCGAAGACGCTTCAAGAATTTCAGACCGCGTTCCCCGGATGAGGAGGTCTGCTGGGACGCGCTGCGCCGCGCCCGTTCGACGAGAGCTAGGGAGGTGGCCCGGAGCCCGGCCGACGCGGAGGCCGCGAGGGGTTGCCCAAGAGCATCGTGGCCGTGGCCGTGGAGCCGCGGGCCCACACGGCCGGACGGGCTCGGCTCTCCGTGCTCCACGGCGTCTCGCTGGCGAAGGACCTCGGACCGTTCCTCCAGGCGAACCTCGACGCGCAGGCGACGGTCCGCACCGATGGCATGCCGACCTCCCATGGCCTGCCGGCGATGGGCAACCGCCATGATCGACCGGTGCAGGGCCACGCGGCCCGCTCGTCCGAGATCCTTCCCTGGGC
>VBPB01000238.1 GCA_005893365.1 Candidatus Eiseniibacteriota bacterium | reverse complement strand
CCGGTAGGCGACCAGCGACAGCAGGACCACCAACGCCCAGAACGCCACCTGACGGCCGGGGCGCGCGGGTGGGGCGGACGGCGGCGCACGCCGCGGGGTCGGGGCGCGCCGACTCTCGCGTTTGCGGCCGCGGTCGGATCCTGAATCCTGGTGGTGCACGCTCACGGGTTCAACTCTCCTCGATGACGCCCACGAAGGGCAGGTTGCGGTAGCGCTCGGCGGCGTCCATCCCGTAGCCGATGACGAACTCCGAGCCGATGCGCCAGCCCGCATAGTCGACCGGCACCGGGGTCTTGCGGCACGGCACCTTGTCGAGCAGGGTGGCGACCCGCACGCTCGCGGGCTGGCGCGCGCGCAGCAGGTCCAGGATGAATGAGAGGGTGAGTCCGGAATCGACGACGCCCTCGCACAGCACCACGTGCGCCCCGGCGATGTCGTTGCGCAGGTCCGAGATCAGCCGCACGGTGCCGCTCGAGGTGGTGCCGGCGCCGTACGAGGACACCGACAGGAAGTCGAGCGTCACGTCGAGCGGGGTCGCGCGCGCCAGGTCGCACTGGAACATGCACGCGCCCTTGAGCACGCCGATGAAGAGGGGATGCTGGCCTTCCAGGTCGCGCGCGATCTGCAGGCCCATCTCGCGCACGCGTGCGGCGATCTGCTGGGCGGTGAACATCACACGGATGGCCGGCTCGGCCATGGTGGCCTCGGGGGTCAGGGGCAGGCTCTCGGTCATGGAGTCTCCGTGTGGACCCACAGGGCCCTGGGGGTGGCGGCGGTCACCGGGACGTGCGCCGCGCGGCGCCCCCTGACCACCTCTAGGATACCCCGTGCGTCGGCCAGGACGAACAGTCGGGCCCGGAGGGCCCGCGGGACAGATTGCTTGCTCAGGAATGCCCCCGGGCGGGGACGGCTCGCGGCCGCGGCGGGGGCTCGTGGCCCCCACCGCGCCGCATCACGATCATGCCCCGGTCACACACCGCCCGCCACCCGCCGGGAAGGTCCACACGTGACCCACGGCGGGGTGTCGCGACCAGCGACTGGAGGGCGTTCAGATGTCGTTCCGTGAGATCCTGGCTGGTGTGACCAGGGCGTTGCCAGAGAAGCCGGAAGACGGTGCGCTGAATCGTCGCAGGGTAGGAACCGAGGCGCCGCGAATCAAGCGCAAACTCCCGCCCGTGCACCTTTTCCACCTGGGCCAGGACGCGGGCGCTCCGCCGCGCCACGACCCCCCAGGCCCCACGCAACTCGCGGGCCGCGGCCGCCACCCGCCGGGCGAGCCCGGCCCGCGGGCTCTGGGGCCGCTCGGTCGGGCTAATGGCGTCGGCCACGCGTCCTTCGATGCGCCCCGAGCCGGCCCGGTCCATCGCCCGCAGCATGGCCGGGATCACGTCGTGGCGCACCCGGCTGCGGGCGTATCGTGGGTCCTGGTTGCTCGAGTCCTCGCGCCACACCTGCCCCGCGCTCCGGAGGTCGGCCTCGACCTCGGCGCGCGGTGCCGCCAGCAGCGGCCGGATCCAGCTGCCCCGGCGCGGGTGGATGCCGCCCAGGCCGGCGAGCCCGCTGCCGCGCATCAGCCGGAGCAGGAGCGTCTCCAACTGATCGTCGGCGGTGTGCGCCGTGGCGATCGCCGCCGAGGCGGTCCGGCGCGCCACCTGGGCCAGGAACTCGCGCCTCAGGACGCGCAGGCCGGCCTGGCCGGTGAGCCCGCGACGGCGCATGCGGGCCCGACAGTCCCAGCGCGCGGCGGCGAGCGGCACGTCCAGCCGGGCGCACAGGGCGCTCACGAACTCAAGGTCGGCGTCCGCCTCGGGCCCGCGCAGGCCGTGGTGGAGGTGGGCGGCATGGAGGCTCAGCCCGAACTCGGGCGCCACGGAATGGAGGCCGAGGAGCAGGGCGGTGGAATCGGCCCCGCCGCTCACCGCGACCAGCAGGCGGCTTCCCTCGGGCAGGGCGCACTCGCCCCGCAACGCGCGGCGGAGGAGCGGCTCGAGCCGGCGCAGACGCTGGCGGGGCCGCGGCGTGATTGGTGGCGGCGCAGGGACTCGAACCCCGGACACAGAGATTATGATTCTCCTGCTCTACCAGCTGAGCTACGCCGCCCAAGGCGGGGCCACCCGGGTAGGATGGCGAGCGGGCGAGATTAGGCACCGCGGTGGGTGAAGTCAAGGCGCGGCGCCGCCCCCGAGAACCGGCAACGCCTCGGGCGCGGCCGCAGGCGGGGCGGCGCGTGGCCCTTCGCAACCCGATCGAGATCGCCGGAAGCGACTTCCGTGCTACGCCGCCGCCGGCCTCCGCTGGCCGACGGTGGGCAGCCACACGCGCCCGGTGGCGTAGCCTTCGATGTAGTCGGCGATCAGCGCCGCCACGTCGGGGACTCCCTTGTAGCCAGGGAACGTGTTCACATCCACGACCCACGCGCGGCCGTCCCGCTCGACCATGTCCACGCCGTAGAGGCCGAGCCCGAGTGCCGCACCGCACCGCCTGGCGATGGCCTGCACCTGCGGGGCGGCGGGGACCGGGTGTCCGCTGACCGTAAAGCTCGTCGGTGAGAACGGCTTCCGCACCGCGAACACCGACTGCCCCACCACGTAGACCTTGAGATCCTCGCCGGAGCCCTCGATCAGCTCCTGCGCCAGCATCGGGGTCTCCGGCGGCGGCAGGGACTCCAGTTCGGCTTCGTTCCGAATGATGCGAAGCCCGCGGCCGCGGTGGCCGAGGTAGGGCTTGAGGATCAGGGGTCGTTCGCGGACCACCGGGCGCAGCAGCCGCAGGTCCCCGGTGACCCAGCAATCCGGCACCGGGATCGAGGCCTCGCGGAGCAGACTCGAGGCGACGATCTTGTTCTGCACCGCCATGCAGTTCGGGTAGGGATTGAGCAGCCGGGCGCCCTGGTGATGCAGCACCCCCGCCAGGCTCAGGCTCAGCTCGGTGTGCGACTTGAGCACGTAGAGGCCGTGCGCGGCCCGCAGCGCGTCCGGGCGCTGGAGCATCTCCTCGGGGATCCCGTGCTCGACCCGGTGGCCGCGCCGCCGCAGGTGATCGAACACCTCGGTGAGCATGGGGCTCTGGACCGGCGGCACGCGCCGCACCAGCAGGAAGTGGATCTGCATTCAACTCCACAAGTGCGCCCGCAGGCTCAGGAGGAGGCTCTCGGGGCCGTGTCCATTGAACAGGTGCTTGCAATCCTCGCACACGCGGCGGCCGAGCCCTCGCTCGGGGCTGAGTCCGCAGACGCGCTGGATGATGCGGTCGGGGCCGGCCCGACCGACCTCGTCGTGCATCTCGGTTGACGACGGATCGTCGGCATCGACGAAGCACAACGCCGCGGCCGCCGCGAGCGCGAGGTTGCGCGGCCGGTAGCCCGCGCGCTCGGCCAGCCGCGCCGCCCCCACCAGGCGCTCGTCGGCGGCGAGCTTGCGCCGCGGATCGCGCCCGACGCGCTGGATGCGGTCCCCGAGGCCCGCGTTCTCGAACCGGGCCAGGATGTCGTGCAGCAGCCGCTCGTCGCCGGCCAGCTCGTGGCCATAGCGGGCGGCGAGCCCGCGCTGCCCCTCGGCCATGGCGGCGAGCACCGCCGCGCGGATCTCCGGGTCCCGGACCGCGGTGTGCACGTAGCGGTAGCCCTTGAGGTGCCCGAGGTACGCCAGCGCCGCGTGTCCCGCGCTGTACGTGTAGAGCTTGCGCTCCACGAACGCCTCGTAGCGGTCGGTCGCGATCATGCCGCGGATCGCGGGCAGGGGCGCGATCAGGCTGGTCGCGTCCACATGGAACTCCTCCGGCGAGTCGCTCACGAACGCGAGCGGCTCGCCCCCCGACGGATCGCCCACCCGTCGCGCCACCACCCGGTGGACAAGCCCTCCCGAGAACCCGTGGCGCGTGGCGTGCGCCGCGGTGGGCAGGTGGGCGAGCACCAGCTCGCGGAGCTTTCGCGTGGCCCGACGCAGGTTCTCGAGCCCGAGCACGTTGGCGCCGGTGGTGCGCCGGGCGAGCCCGGCGGCGATCAACGGGGCGACCACCGGGAGCGACCCCGCCCCCACCGCGGTGAGCACCACATCCGCCCGCGCGATCTCCTCCAGGGCGCGCTCGCGGTCGCGCAGGCATGCCGCCCGGACCGGCTCGACCCAGCGCTCGTGCGTGCGGCCGCCCTCGGTCACCCACACGCGGTAGCGGCCGAGCCGGTCCAGGTGCTCGGCCATCACCGGGTTGCGCGCCAGGAACACCACCTCGTATCCGGAGTCGCGGAGCGCCTGGCCCGCGAACCCGCAGCCGATCCGGCCCGGTCCGACGACGACCGCCTTCATGTGCCCACCTTCCGCCGGAGGCTCGGCTGCTCGCCCGCGGCATGCTCGGCCGCCCAGAAGATGTAGTCGGCCAGACGCAGCGCGGCATCCGGGACGCCCTTGAACCCCGGGAAGCTCGACACATCCACCACGTACGGCCGGCCCAGGCTCTCGATGATGTCCAGGCCGTACAGGTCGATGCCGAACACCTCGCCGCAGCGCAACGCGATGTCCCGCAGCTCGGGTGGGACCGTGAACGGCTCGCCGAGCTTCTCCTCGTAGGTGCGCGCCGGCCACACGCGCTGCACGCCGAACACCTGCCCTTCGATGCAGTACATCTTGAGGTCGAGCCCGTCCGGCTTGTGGTAGCGCTGCGCGAACATCGGCTCCTCCTCGCCCGAGAAGTTGTCCAGCTCCTCCGCGTCCCACACCACCCGCACGCCCTCGCCCCCCGAGCCGCGATAGGGCTTGACCACCAGCGGGCCCTCGCGCAGCAGCGGCGCCAGGTCGTCCGCGCGCAGCGCCACCCAGGTCTGCGGGCTGGGCACGCCCGCCGCCTGCAGCATCTGGAACGTGGTGATCTTGTTCCGGAGCGTCGCCGACACCGGGTACGGGTTGAGGATGGCCGCCTGGACTTGAGGATGTACAGGTCGTACTCGACGCCGACGGTCGCGACGTCGAGGAGCTGCTCGGCCGGGTGGAGGATGTCGACCTCGGTGCCCCATTCCCTGAGCAGGCGCACCACCTCGGAGAAGATCGGGCTCAGCGCCTTGCGCGGCGAGGCGAGCGCGAAGATGGCGATTCGCATCACGTCCTCCGCCTCGTCGCCCGCGCCCGC
The DNA here is from genome assembly GCA_005893365.1 of Candidatus Eiseniibacteriota bacterium. Classification (GTDB taxonomy): domain Bacteria; phylum Eisenbacteria; class RBG-16-71-46; order RBG-16-71-46; family RBG-16-71-46; genus WS-11. The sequence continues at coordinate 1,277 of VBPB01000238.1, read as the reverse complement.
TTCATCACGAAGTCGGCCAGGCGTTCGCTCGCCGACGGGACCGAGCCGTAGTTGGGGAAGTCGTTGACCTCGATCACCACCGTGCCGGAGGGGGTCCGGATGCAGTCCAGGCCGAAGAGCTCGAGACCGAACAGGCGCTTGCAGCACAGCGCCAGGTCCCGCTCGCCGGGCCGCAGCGGCACCGCCTCGCCGGCCGGCGGCGCGGCCGGAGGGCCGTCCGCCCGCCCGTCGGCCAGCAGCATGGCCGGCCGGCGCACGGCCCACACGTCGTGGCCGATGACGTAGAGCTTGAGCTCGTGGCCGTCCCCGGCGATGAACTCCTGCGCCAGGACGAGCGGCTCGGACCACCCCAGCCGCTCGAGCTCGGCACGGTCGCGGATCACGCGGACGTCGCGGCCGTTGTCGCCGAACACCGGCTTGAGCACCAGCGGGAAGCGCTCGATGCGGCTCGCGGCGGTGAGCCGCGCGCCGGGGGCGAGGAGGGTCCTGGGGGTCGGCACCCGGCCGGCCGCGAGGCGTGCCCCCATTTCGGCCTTGTTGTGCACCGCCGCGATCGCGGCGCGCAGGTTGACCGTGGCGACCCCGCGGGTCTCGGCGACGGCCATCATGCACAGCAGCTCCCAGCTCCGGCCGCGCGCCACCACCATGTCGAGGCCGTGCAGCCAGCGATCGTCCCCCACGTCGACCGGGCCCCCCTGCGGATCCACCAGCGTGACCTCGTGACCGCGCGCCCGCAGTGCCTCCATCAGACCGGTTGGCTGCGCCTGGGCCAGGTACCGGCGCTCGACCAGCAGGCCGAAGCGCCATCCGCGCCGAAGGGGACGTTGGCGACGCACCGGCGGACCGAGCGGACCGAGCGGACGGTCGTGCGTGCGGGGCGTGACCATGCCGCCCCGGCTTCCTACCTCCCGCAATAGCCATCGGCTCGCCATCGGCATCGCGCCCCCCCTAGCGGCGGATCAGGTAGCTGGCCTTGACGAACAGCTGCCGGCCGGTCGAGAGCGTCGACCCGTCGGTCCGGCGCAGCATCGGCGTCGTGGTCGGATCGATCGCCAGGTTCTCGAACCGGTCCACATAGCCCAGGTAGAACGCGGTCCCCGGGTTGACGACGTAGGTGAGCAGCAGGTCGAGCCCCAGCCGCTTCTGGCGCTCCAGGTCCACCAGCGCCGGGTTGGGCCGCACCTGCTCCAGGTCGACGATGGTACGCAGCGACAGCGGCCGGCTGAACTGGTAGAGGACCTTCCAGCGCACGATCGGGTTCTCGAACAGGCGACGCG
>VBPB01000237.1 GCA_005893365.1 Candidatus Eiseniibacteriota bacterium | reverse complement strand
AACCGCGGCGAATCGCCGCATCATCGAGGAGGATGTCATGGCAGCGAAGAAGTCGACCAAGAAGGCGCCCAAGGCGCAGCCGGCGAAGGGCGAGAAGGTCCTCAAGACCAAGCGCGCCCCGGCGCTCACGAGCAACCACAACGAGGTGGTCCTCGCCGTCTAGCCGGGCTCGAGCGGCCGGTGACCGAACGACGGATCCCCCGCGCGCCCACCACCCGCGCGGGGGATCCGTCGTTGGCGGGCGCGTGACCTCGCAACCCCGCCGCTACTCCATCTGCTTGTGGAACCGCAGCGTGCTGAATGTGATGAACAGCGCCGAGAACCCGACCAGCGCCAGCGTCTGCGGCCACAGCTCGGCGAGCCCCACGCCCTTGAGCACGATGCCGCGGATGATGATCAGGAAGTGGGTGAGCGGCAGGATCAGGCCGACCCAGGCCGCGGCCGCCGGCATTGCCTCGCGCGGGAACATGAACCCCGAGAGCAGCACGTTGGGCAGCAGGAAGAAGAACGAGGTCTGGATGGCCTGCGCCTGCCGCGTGACCAGCGTCGAGATGAAGAGCCCGAGGCCGAGGCTGGCGACCACGAACAGCAGCGAGACGGCGTAGATCAAGAGCAGGCTGCCGCGGATCGGCACCTTGAAGAGCCAATGGCCCACCAGCAGCACCGCCGTGAGCTGGACCAGGCCGACCAGCACGTAGGGGGCGATCTTGCCCAGCATGATCTCGGTGCGGGTGAGCGGCGTGACGATGAGCTGCTCCAGCGTGCCGGACTCGCGCTCGCGCACCACCGCCATCGCGGTCATGATGATGAGCAGGTTGGAGAGGATCATGCCGATGATGCCGGGCACGATGAACAGGACGCTCTTCAAGGCCGGGTTGTAGAGCGGCCGCACCCGCACGTCGAGCGGCAGCCGGCCGGGCTGGAAGGCGGTGCCGAATCGCTGCGCCGTGAGCCGCAGGTTGCCGCGCTGGCCCACGAGCTGGGCCGCGCCGATGGCGCTCTGCGACGCGGTCGGGTCCGAGGCGTCCACCAGCACCTGCACCTGGGCCGGGCGCCCGCGCTTGAGGTCGCGCGCGTAGTCGTCGGGGATGATGATGGCCGCGTGCGCCTGCCCGGCGTCGACCCGGCGCAGCGCCTGCTCGTACGAGGCCACCTCGCGGGTGATGCGGAAGTTCCCGGTGGCGCCGAACTGCTGCACCAGCTCGCGGCTCTCCTGGGTGCGGCTCGCGTCGTAGACCACGGTCGGGAGGTTGCGCACGTCCTGGCGGATGGCGTAGCCGAACAGGGTCAACTGCATGACCGGGATGCCGAGCATGAGCCCGAGGGTGGCGCGGTCGCGGCGCATCTGGATGAACTCCTTCCAGATGATCGAGCGCAGCCGGCCGGCGTTCACGCTTCGCTCTCCTGGAGCTTCACGAAGATGTCCTCGAGGCTCATCCCCTCGCCGAAGGTGCGCTTGACCTCGGTGGGCGTGCCGAAGGCGGTCAGGTGCCCGCGCGAGAGGAACGCGAGCCGGTCGAAGCGCTCGGCCTCGTCCATGTAGTGGGTGGTGACGATGATCGTGGTCCCGTCGGCCGAGAGCCCGCGGATGATCTGCCAGAACAGCCGCCGCGCGGCGGGATCGACGCCGGCGGTGGGCTCGTCGAGGAACAGCACCGGCGGCTGGTGCAGGAGGGCGCAGCCGAGTGCCAGGCGCTGGCGCTGGCCGCCCGAGAGCTTGGCCGCCAGGCGGGCGCCGAACTCGGCGAGCAGCATGCGCTGCTTGGCCCAGGCGATGCGCCCGGCGAGGGCCGCCTCGAGGCCGTACACGCCGCCGTAGAAGCGCAGGTTCTCCTCGACCGTGAGATCGCCGTAGAGGCCGAAGGCCTGGGACATGTAGCCGATGCCGTTCTTCACGCGCTCGGGTTGCGTGGCCACGTCGGCGCCGGCGACGAGCGCGGTGCCGGCGGTGGGCTTGAGGAGCCCGCACAGCATGCGGATGGTGGTCGTCTTCCCCGAGCCGTTGGGGCCGAGGATGCCGAAGATTTCGCGCGTGCCGATGTCGAAGGTGACGCCGTCCACGGCCTTGACCGCGCCGAAGTGCTTGACCAGCCCCAGCACCTGGACGGCGACGCCGGCTCGCGGGGACGCGAGGGCCGCGGGTGGGTCGGTCGCGTTCATCGCCGGGCTCCGCGCGCCGCCGCGCGCGAGGACCGCCGGGGGAGGGCGGCGAGGATCATCGCGCGGCCGGACCGGCGATCCGCACCTCGACCGGCAGCCCCGGCTTGAGCGCCCCGCCGGCCGGGTCCATGGCGATCTTGACCGCGAACACCAGGTTGGCGCGCTCCTCCTCGGTCAGGGCCGCGCGCGGCGTGAACTCGGCGCTGCTGGCGATGGTCACGACGCGGCCCGGGAAGGTGCGGTTGCCGAAGCCCTCGGCGAACACCTGGGCCCGGGCGCCGAGACGCACGCGCCCGATCTCGGGGGCGGCGACGTAGACGCGCACCCACAGGCTGTCGGGGTTGCCGAGCGTCACCACCGGCTGCCCGGCCAGTGCCAGCTCGCCGGCCTCGAAGTTCTTGAGCAGCACCACGCCGGAGGCGGGGGCCAAAAGCACCAGCTCGCCCAGCCGGCTGCGCACCGCGGCCAGCTGGGCACGGGCGGAAAGCGCGGCGTCGCGCGCCGCGGTGATGTCCTCGCGCCGGCTGCCGGCCTGGAGCAGGGTGAGCTTCTGCTGGGCCGCGTCGCGGCGCGCGCGCGCGTCGTCACGCGCGTGGGTGGCGCGGTCGAGTTCCGCCTGGGCGATGACCTGGCCGGCCGCGAGCTCCTTGGCGCGGGCCAGCTCCTTCTCCGCCAGCTCGAGCTGGGCGGCCGCCGAGGCGAGATCGGCGCGGGCGATGTGGATCTCCTCGGCCCGCGGCCCGGTGGTCACCGCCTGCGACTGGGCGACGGCGCGTCCCGCCTGAGCGATCTGAGCCTCGAACTGGGCGGCCAGCTCGCCGCGCTGCAGCACCGCCAGCGTGTCCCCGGTGCGCACCGAGTCGCCCTCGTCGGTCAAGAGCCGGACGATGCGCCCGCCCTCGAGCGAGGCGACGTCGATCTCGTCCATCTCGACGACGCCGCTGGCGCGCACGTAGGGCGCGTGGTTCCCGCACCCGGACGCCCCGGCGAGCAGCAGGCCCAAGGCGACGATGCCCACCGCGGAACGTTTGCGCACGAGCCCACCTCCCCTGGTCTCGGACGCCGGCCCGAGCGGCGGACATTCTCGGGGCACCGGGCGGTGGATGTCCAACCGGCCGGCGTGGTTCACCTCAGGCCCCTCGGGCCACCTCGCCGAGCAGGTCGCGAAACGCCAGCGCGCGCACACCCCGATCCAGCGCGAAGGTGTGCTGTCCCGCATGGACGACGGTCAACGTGTCCAAGTCGAGGTCGCGCAGTGCCGAGCGCATGGACGGCGTCACGCTGGGCGCGGTCGTGCGCTTGATCTCGAATCCCAGCCGGCGCCGCCCCTGCACGATCAGCAGGTCGAGCTCCGCCCCGGTGTGCGTGCGCCAGAAGAAACACTCCTCCGGGCGCGCGCGCAGGCGCCGGATGACCTGCTCGAGCACGAACCCCTCCCAGGACGCGCCGACCTTCGCATGCGAGAACAGTTCGTCCCGGCTCCCCAGGCCCAGCAGCGCGTGCAGGATCCCCGAGTCCGCGACGTAGACGCGGGGCGCCTTCACCTGCCGCTTGCCGACGTTCGCGTGCCAGGGCGGCAGCAGGCGGATCGCGAAGGTGCTCACCAACTGGTCGAGGTGGCGGCGCACCGTCGTGTCCGCGACGCCGAAGGCGCGCGCGAACTCTGACGCGTTCCAGATCTGGCCGTGGTAGTGCGCGAGCATGCCCCAGAACCGACGCATGGTCTCGGGTGCCGCGCGGAAGCCCAGTCCTGGCAGGTCGCGCTCGAGGAAGTCGCGCACGAGCGCGCGGCGCCACTCGAGGCTGGCCGCCTCGGATCGCGCGAGGAACGAGAGCGGAAACCCGCCTCTCACCCAGAGGCGCTCCCACTGCGAGGCGCGGATCTCCTCGCAGTCGAAGCCCGCGAGATCCGTGTAGCCGACGCGGCCGGCAGGGGTTTCCGCGGACTGCTTCAGCAGTTCCGGCGAGGCGCTCCCGAGCACCAGAAAGCGGGCCGGCAGCGGCCGCCGGTCCGCCAGCACCCGCAGGACCGGGAACAGGTCGGGCCGGCGCTGGATCTCGTCGAGCACGATCAATCCGCGAAGCGAGCCCAGCGCCAGTTCGGGGTCGCGCAACCGGGCGACGTCCCGCGGGTGCTCGAGGTCGAAGAACGTGGTCGGCCCGCGGAAGCCCGCGGCGACCTGGCGCGCGAGCGTGGTCTTCCCGACCTGCCGGGCGCCGAGGATCCCGACCACGCGGAACGTGCGCATCAGCCGCCGGAGTTCCCGGATGCGTTCCGTTCTCGCGACGATCATGCCCAGGACGCTACCATGAAATCTCGGTGTGTGTCGCTGGATTTTCATGGTTCCCGACGCCCGTCAGGCGGCGCCCCGCCGCGCCCGGGATGGCGCCCGGACCTTGTCATCACCGGGCACCGGGCGGCTGGTGCAGACGGCGCGCCCCGGTCGGCGCATCGCCGGGGCGTGGCTACTCCCGCGGCTTCACCCGCCACAGCGTCGAGGCGAGCAGCACGCTCGTCACCGAACCGCCGATCCACAGCGCGATCGGCCC
>VBPB01000231.1 GCA_005893365.1 Candidatus Eiseniibacteriota bacterium | reverse complement strand
CTCGAGCCCGGATTCGACGAGGGCAAAGTGAACGAGGAGATCGAGCGCGTCTCCCAGTGGATCCGTGACCTCGGGGGCGAGTTGCTCGAGGTCCAGCGCTGGGGCAAGAAGCGGCTCGCGTACGAGATCGAGAAGAAGCGCGACGGGATCTACACGCTCCTGCTCTACCAGGGCGCGGGCGCGATGGTGAAGGAGATCGAGCGGCGGCTGCGCCTGAACGAGTCCGTCATGCGTGTGCTGACCGTGATCCACGTCCCGCCCGAGCTGACGGTGGCGCAGGCCGATCCGGCGGCGATCGCGGCGGCCGAGGAGGCCGACGAGTAACGGCGTTCACACGCCCCCGGAAAGGGACCGGATGAGCGAGCTGAAGCTCCCGGAGATCAACCGGGTGCTGCTGAGCGGACGATTGACCCGCGACCCGGACCGGCGCTACGCGTCGGACGGCACGGAGGTGACCAGCTTCCCGCTGGCCTTCCACCGGCGCTACCGGGGACGCGACGGACAGGCCGCCGAGCAGACGGGGTTCGTGACCGTCATGACGTATCAGCGGCTGGCGGAGGTGTGCTCGCAGTATCTGAAGAAGGGCAGCCCGGTGCTGGTGGAGGGACGACTGCAGATGCGGGACTGGACCACCCCCGAGGGCGGCAAGGGTTCACGCCTGGAGGTGCGCGGGGAGATGGTCCACTTCCTCGAACGGCGGCCGGCGGGGGCGCCGGGCGAGCCCGGATCGCCCGGCGAGGCCCAAGACCCGCCCGCGCCGCACGTGGCGAGAGAGAGCGACGAACTGTTCTGATCCCAGGGATCACAGGCACGGAGGTGAGAGAGAGGATCATGCCGAGAGAACGCAAAGAGAAGAAGAAGGAGCGCAAGGAGAGCAAGAGTTTCAAGCGCAAGTACTGCAAGCTGTGCCTGGAGAAGATCGGCTTCGTCGACTACAAGGACGACAAGCGTCTGGGCCGGTTCATCACCGACCGCGGCAAGATCGTGCCGCGCCGCGTCTCGGGGACCTGCTCCCGGCATCAGAAACAGATCACGGTCGCGGTCAAGCGGGCGCGGATCCTGGCGCTGCTGCCCTTCACCAGTGACTTCTATCGCTGAACCTCTGGCGCCGGCCCGCGGCGGCTCGTGGGTCCGGACCCTGCTGCTGATCGGGACCCTGGGGTTCTTCGCCTGGCAGACGCCGGTGCCCTGGGCGGGGTTGTGGCTCCTGGTCCCCGCCGCGGTCGCGGTCTCGTTCCTGGCCGCGTGGCGCTGGGGCGGCTGGGGCGTGCTGGCGCCGGTGGCGGCGTTCGCCGCCGCGATGGCGATCGAGGGGCCGTTCAGCCTGTGGGTGTGGTGGATCCCGGTGGCCGCCCTGACCGGCACCTGGATGGGGCTGCGCGAGGAAGGCGGGGGGCTCCCGGCCGGACACCGCGCCTGGACGCTGCTGCCGGTGCTGCTGCTCGCCGCCCTGCTGCCGTGGATGGCGAACTACGGCCGCCTGGTCGCGGGGCTGGAGGCCTGGCTTCGCCTAACAGACCAGGAGGCCATGCGGGCTCTGCCGCAAATCGGCTATCAGGGGGAGCTGCTAGAGGCGATGAAGCGCCAGCTCGTGGAGAGCGCGGTCCTGCGCGCGAAGGTGCTGCCGCACATGCTCCCGACGCTGCTGTTCCTGTGGATGGTGACGCTGGTGTCGGCGGGCCGCGGGCTCGCCGCACGCTTCGCCCGGCGCCGACGTCGCGATCTGGCTCCTGCTGCTGGGGCTGGCGCTGCAGGTGTCGGGGTGGACGCAGTGGACGACCAGCGCCTGGACGCTGCTGCTGGTCGTGGGGCTCGGTTATTGTGTGCAGGGGGGCGCGGTCGTAGTATCGCTGATGCTCGCCCGCGGCGTCCCGCCGTCGATCATCGCAGTGACGTCTGTGTTCATCGCCGCCATGGGGGCCGGCTCGGTGTTGGTGCTGGCGTCGGCCTGCATCGGCGTGGGCGATGTGTGGCTGGATTTCCGCGGTCTGGAAGCCGTCCCCGACGGGGACTCATCCTAGGAGAGAGTCGATGGAAGTGATCCTGCTGGAGGACCTGTCCGGCGTGGGCGACAAGGGCGCCACGGTGAACGTCAAGCCCGGCTTCGCGCGCAATTTCCTGCTGCCCCGCAAGCTCGCGATCCCGACGGGCACGCGCTCGGCCAATCTATACCAGGAGCTGCAGCGTCAGGGTCAGCTGCGCCAGGAGAAGCTGGTGGCCCAGGCGCGCGCCGAGGCCGCCAAGCTCGAGGGGGTCGAGATCAACGTGCCGGCGCAGGCCAACGAGGAGGACACCCTCTTCGGCTCGGTGACCAATGCCGACGTCGCCGACGCGCTGGCGCGGGCCGGCCACGTGGTCGACAAGCGGGCGATCGAGATGGCGGACCACATCAAGCAGCTCGGCCGCTACGACGTGACGATCAAGATGGGCGCGGGCGTCACCGCGTCGGTGAAGGTCTGGGTGGTGCGCCAGTGAGCCTCAGGCCCCGATCCGGGGTGGGCCCGGTGGCGGCGGTGGCGTTGGCGGTGGCCCTGATGGCCGGCGGCGGGGTCGCCGCGGCGGCCAGGCCCGCGGCCTCGCGCCAGGCGGCCGGGGCCTCGCGCGGCGCCGGGACCGGCGCCCGCGACTCGGTGCTGGCGCGGGTCGGGCGCGAGCTCATCACCCGGCGCATGGTGCAGCAGCGCATCGACGAGCTGCCCGAGCCCTATCGCACCAACTACGGCACCCTGGACGGGCGCCGGCAGTTCCTCGACCGGCTCATCGAGGAGCGGACCTGGCTGCTGGGGGCCCACAAGCATGGCGTCGACATGCGCCCCGACGTGCGCCGGCAGATCGATCAGACCGAGCGCGACCTGGTGATCCGCACCTACGTCAACGAGGTCATGGCCGGGAATCCCGCGCCCACGGACTCGGAGGCGCGCGCCCAGTACGACGCGCATCTGGCCGATTACAAGGTGCCGGCGTCGCTGACGCTGAGCCACGTGCTCAGCAAGTCGGAGTCCGACGCGCGCCGCGTCCTGGCCTGGGCGCGCAGCGGCCAGGACTGGAAGAAGCTGGTGAGCCGCTTCACCACCGACTCGCTGACCCGCACCACCGGCGGGACGCTCGGCACGGTCACGCGCGAGGGGTTGTTCACCGGGCTCGGCCCGCAGCCGGCGCTGGCGGAGTCGGCCTTCGCCCTGGCCGACGCCCGCGGGGCGGAGAAGGCCGCGGGCGCCCTGGGCGGCCCGTGGAAGTCCGCACGCGGCTGGCACGTCGTCCGGATCGACGAGTTCCGGCCCGAGAGCACGCGCCCGTTCGATCAGGTGCGCACGGTCATCATGCGCCAGATCTCGCAGTCGCGGAATCAGGACTACTACCGCAAGCGGCTGGACGCCGAGAAGGCCGGGCTCGGGTTCTCGATCGACTCGGCGGCGGTGAACGACTTCGTGGCCCAGAAGAAGACGGCGCAGGAGCTGTTCAAGGAGGGGCAGGAGGCGGGGCCGCCGACCGCCCGGATCGCCGCCTACCAGAAGCTGCTCAAGGACTACCCGGACAGCGACGTGAGCGCCCAGGCGCAGTTCATGATCGGCTTCATCTACTCCGAGGAGCTCAAGGACTACGACGAGGCCGACAAGGCCTTCCACGCGCTCCTCGACCACTACCCCAAGGCCGAGCTGGCCGAGTCGGCCCGCTGGATGATCGCCCACATGCGGACCGATGAGGCGCCGTCCTTCATGAATCTCGAGGCGGACTCGAGCGCGCACGCGACCCCGTCACGGGGCGCGCGCCGCCCGTCCGGCAGGCCGTGAGGGTGATCGAGGCGCGGGTCAACGGGCTCATTCTCGAGCACAAGACCCAGCAGAACATCGTCATCCTGCGCGAGGCGGAGGGGCAGCGCATCCTGCCCATCTGGATCGGACCCGGCGAGGCCCAGGCCATCCGCCGCATCCTCTCCGAGGAGCCCTTCCCGCGGCCGCTGACCCACGACCTCGTGGTCATCACCCTCGAAGGGCTCAAGGCGAAGATCAGCCGCGTCATCATCGCCGACCTGCGCGAGAACACGTTCTTCGCCAGCGTCATCGTCGAGCGCGAGGGCGAGGTGCTGTCGATCGACGCGCGGCCCTCCGACTCGATCGCGCTGGCGCTGCGCGCCAAGGCGCCGATCTACGTGAACGAGAAGCTGCTCCAGCCGGCGCCCGCCGAGGAGCCCCAGGCCCCGGAGGCCGGTGAGGCCCCGGCGCTCACCGACGAGGAGAAGGCCGAGCAGCTGCGCCGCTACCTCGAGAAGCTGAATCCCGAAGACTTCGGGAAGTTCCAGTTCTGATGTCCCGGTCCGGCCCCGCCGGGCCGCAGGCGCCACGGTCGGAGCCCCCGCTCGCGCCGCCCGCGGCCGCCGTCCGCCGCGCGGTCGCGATCGCCGCGGCCCTCGCGCTGCCCGCCCTGCTCGCGGGTCCGGGCCAGGCGGGCCGGGCCCCGGCCGTGCCCGACCTGCGCGCCGCCGATTCGCTCGCGATGACCGCGCCGGACCGCGCGCGCGACCAGGCGCTCGCGGGCTGGGCGGCGCACGCGCCGCTGCCCGAGCTGCTGTACCTCCTGCGCCGCCCGCCCGAGTCCCTCGCGGCGTCCGAGGCGCCGCTGGTCGCCGCCGCCCTCCGCCTGGCGCCGGCCACGCGCGTGGCGCTAAGGCGCCGCCTGCTGCTGCGCATGGCCGCCGCCGCGCCGGCGCAGGCCGACCGCGCCTGGCGGGAGCTGGCGCCCGCCGCGGCCCAGCTGCCGGTTCGGCCGCGCGCCTCGGCGTTCCGCATCGCCGCGATCCTGCCCGACACCGGCGACTACCAGGCGTTCGGCAAGGCGGTGCGGCTGGGGCTCGAGACCGGGCTGGCCCAGCACAACGCCGCCGCCCGTTTCCCGCTCGAGCTCGCGCTCGAGACCAGCGGCGACGATTCGCCCGCGCGGGTCGCCGCGGCCTTCGACCGCGCCGCCGCGGGCGCCGGCGTCATCGTCGGCGGGCTCATGAGCGGGCCCACCACGACGCTCGCCACCGCCGCCCGGCTCACCGGGCTCCCGATCGTCTCGCCCACCGCCACCGACGAGAGCATCGGGGCGATCGGGCCGATGGTATTCCAGATCGGGCCCTCGGGCCTGCAGCGCGGCCGCGCCCTCGCGCGCGCCGCCCTCGCCGGCGGTCCGCGGCGCGTCGGCGTGCTGGTGTCGGACACCGGCGACCGGGGACCGTTCGCCCGGGGCTTCGCCGCCGCCGCCGAGTCGCTCGGGGCGAGCGTGGTTTGGACCGCCTCGTACCCGGCCGGCGATCCCGACTTCCACCCGGAGCTCAAGGCGATCAAGGCGAAGGCGGTCGAGCTGCTGTTCTGGGACGGCGAGGCCGGCGACGCGGCGACCCTGCTCCGGCAGCTGGCCCAGGAGCGGATGAGCCTGGCCATCTGCGGCGGCGCCGAACTGGAACCCGAGCGCCACCATCCCCAGGCGCGCATGCTGCTCGAGGGCGTGATGATCGTGGGCGAGGACTGGGTGCTGAGCCCGGGCTCGCAGGCGGTGGTCGACAGCGCCGCCCGCGCGGCGGGCGAGGAGCACGCCAACCGGCTGCACACGCGCGGCTATCTGACCGCACGGCTCATCGCCTCGGCGGTCGAGGGGGGTGCGTGGTGTCCCGAGGAGGTGGGGGCGGCCCTCACGACCCGTGTCGGCGCCGATCCCTATCTTGCGTCCCACGGCTTCCTCGACTGGACGCCGCCCGAGGCGACGCTGCCGGTGTACGAGGTGAAGCTGGGCCGCGCGGTATTGCGCTAGCCCGCTCCGTCCGTAACGTCGGCACGAGCCGCCGCCCGCGCCTCGGCCGCCGCGAGCCGCTTGCTGCGCATGAACTCGGTTCCGAACGTGCGCTCGGCCTCGAACTGGGCGCGACAGCGAAGTCGGATGCCGGACACCGTCGCCTGGCCGCCGCGCGCGAATTCCTGGACGTGATCGAACTCGAGCCGCGTGCGCGCCGTGCACCGGTGCCCGGTCTTGCTCACGAACGTGCACTGGGCGCCATCCCGCTCCCAGACGGCGCGCTTGACCTCCGCCGGGATGTGGCGCGTGTCGGCCCGGGAGGCGCGACGGCCCGGCCGAGGCTTGGGGGTGGCGGCGAACTTCTGCCGCTCGAGCTGGGGGATCAGCGCCTTGAGCGCCCGCGCGAACACCGGCGCCACATCCCCCGCCGGGACCTGGTGGCCGAGCGGCGCCTGCGCGTAGCACAGGTCGTCGTACTCGCTCTGGCTCATGGTGAACTGCACCCCAAAGCGCTGCGGCGCCAGGGGCTGCACCCGTGAGCGCTCGCCCGCAACTATCGCTGGAGATAGCTGGGCTTCGACGGGCTCCGCCTGCGGCGCGGTCCCCACCGGCGTGCCAACTGTCCCCGGGGACAGTTGATCGG
>VBPB01000230.1:4899-8414 GCA_005893365.1 Candidatus Eiseniibacteriota bacterium | reverse complement strand
GCGGTACCGCGTGAGCCGGGTCCCGGCGCGGCCACCCGAGCCGACCGGTCACCCGGATGAGCTGGAGCCCGCCCGGGACGCCCGACGCGTTGCTCGCCGGCGAGCGGGGACGGACCGACCGCCCCGCCCCGGGCCCTCCGCCGGCCCGACCGGGTGGGGACGCAGCGATGCGCGGTCGGCCCGAGACTGCTGCGGCCACCGGATCGGGAACGCGCCAAGAACGCGTATAGCACGGCCAAACTGTTCGTATCCCGCTTTCGAATCCAGTTGGCGCATCATCGCTGCGCTGCAACGCATTGCGAGGGCGCCGCCGCCCTTCGGCCGGCGAGGGACACCATCAGGCGCGTGAGAGACTTCTATCCTTCCTCACTTCACGCGCGTAGCATTACTCATGGTGAAGGCGGCGTTCTGGCTGACTTGACGATCCCCCTTCGAGTACCCAGACCCGCCACCACGGAGGCCGTCATGGGTCGCTCCCTGCTCTCGCCGATCCTCGGCACAGTCGTGCCGTTCGTGTTGCTTACCCTCCCCCTCTCGCCTGGATCCTCGAGCGCGGCCCCGCTGCGATCGTCGCCCGCGATCGGCCCTGCGACCGCATTCGAAGGCGCCACGCCCCGAGGGCAACTCCCGCGCGAGGCCGCTTCCGCCCGGGCGAGCAAAGACTGGTGGTCAGGAGTCCGCGGCGATCTCGAGCGGCAGGAGTACGCCGGCTCAGCGACCGAGGACGGCTGGCAGGCCCCCAACCGCGCCCAGAATCTGCGCGCGCGGTTCCGCGGTGTCGGCGTCGAACTCATGCCGCGTGCCGAAGGCTCCAGCGCGTGGCGCTGGCGCTGGGAGACCACCGCCTGGGGACGAGACGGGAGCCTGAGGAGCGCGGCCCCGACCACGCCGGTGTCACATGGGGCCAGGATCGAGTATGCGCGCGAGGGTCTGGTCGAGTGGTACGAGAATCGGAAGGAAGGGCTGGAGCAGGGCTTTAACTTCGCTCAACGACCAAACGGCGAGGGACCCCTGCTCATCCAGGGCCGCTTCCCTCAGGAGTTATGTGCTCGGCTGAGTGAACAAGGCAAGGCCGTGGACTTCCTGGACGAGCGTGGGGCGTGCGTCCTGCGTTACGGGAATCTGGTCGTGCGCGACGCGCGGGGCGCGAGGCTCGACGCTCGGCTGAACGTGGCCGACGGATCGCTCTCGATCGAGGTGGACGATCGCGGAGCGGTCTATCCGCTCACGGTCGATCCGCTGATGACCAGCCCCGCCTGGACCGCTACGGGCGACCAGGCGAATATTGAATTCGGCAACTCGGTGGCGACTGCCGGGGACGTCAACGGCGACGGCTACTCCGACGTCATCGTCGGCGCCCAGTACTACGACAACGGGCAGGCCGCTGAGGGACGCGCGTTCGTGTACCTCGGTTCCGCTTCCGGACTCGCCACCACCCCCGCCTGGACCGCCGAGAGCGACCAGGCCAGTGCCCTCTTTGGTTTTTCCGTGGCGACGGCCGGGGACGTCAACGGCGACGGCTACTCCGATGTCATCATCGGCGCCCTGTTCTACGACAACGGACAGATCAACGAGGGGCGGGCGTACGTCTACCTCGGCTCCGCCTCGGGGCTCGCGGCCACGCCTGCCTGGACCGCCGAGAGCAACCAGTCCGGTGCCTTCTTCGGCAACTCGGTGGCGAGTGCGGGGGACGTCAACGGCGACGGCTACTCGGACGTCATCGTCGGTGCCTACGCCTTTCAGAACGGTGAGGTCGAGGAGGGGCGGGCGTTCGTCTACCTGGGCTCCGCCTCGGGCCTCGCCACCGCCCCGGCCTGGACCGCCGAGAGCGACCAGGAGAACGCACGGTTCGGCTACTCGGTGGCGACGGCAGGGGACGTCAACGGCGACGGTTATTCCGACGTCATCGTCGGCGCCTACCAATTCACCAACGGCCAAAGCTTCGAGGGGCGGGCGTACATCTATCTTGGCTCCGCATCCGGGCTCGCCACCGGCGCGGGCTGGACCGCCGAGAGCAACCAGGTGGCTGCTCACTTCGGCAGCTCGGTGGCGACGGCGGGAGATGTCAACGGCGACGGCTACTCCGACGTCATCGTCGGCGCCGAGTACTACGACAACGGGCAGATCGACGAGGGAGGCGCGTTCGTCTACCTCGGCTCCGCCTCGGGCCCGGCCACTACTGCCGCCTGGACCGCGGAGACCGACCAAGCCAGTGCTTACGGGTTCTCGGTGGCGACCGCCGGGGACGTCAACGGCGACGGCTACTCCGACGTCATCATCGGCGCCTACGCTTACAGCAACGGGCAGACCAACGAGGGGCGGGCGTTCGCCTATCTCGGCTCCGCCTCGGGCCTAGCCACCACCGCCGCCTGGACCGCCGAGAGCGACCAGGCAAGCGCCAGCTTCGGCTGGTCGGTCGCGACGGCGGGGGATGTCAACGGCGACGGCTACTCCGACGTCATCGTCGGCGCGCGTGATTACAACAACGGGCAGACCTCCCAGGGACGGGCGTACGTCTATCTCGGTTCCGCCTCCGGCCCTTCCACGACCTACGCATGGAACGGGGAGAGCAACCAGGCCAGCGCCCTCTTTGGCTATTCGGTGGCGACGGCGGGCGACGTCAACGGCGACGGTTACTCTGATGTGATCGTCGGCGCCGTCCTCTACGACAACGGGCAGGCCGATGAGGGACGGGCGTATGTTTATCTCGGCTCCGCCTCGGGCCTCGCCGCCGCCCCCGCCTGGACCGCCGAGAGCAACCAGGCAGGTGCCCAGTTTGGCTGGTCGGTGGCGACGGCGGGAGACGTCAACGGCGATGGCTACTCCGATGTGATCGTCGGTGCCCCCCTCTACAGCAACGGTGAGGGAGAGGAGGGGCGGGCGTTCGTTTACCTCGGTTCCGCCTCGGGGCTCGCCGTCACCGCCGCCTGGACCGCTGAGAGCGATCAGATCAGCGCTTACTTTGGCAACTCGGTCGCGACGGCAGGGGACGTCAACGGCGACGGCTACTCCGACGTCATCGTGGGGGCTCCTTACTACGACAACTCTCAGACCAACGCAGGACGAGCATTTGTCTACCTCGGATCCTCCTCGGGGCTCGCACCCAGCTATGCATGGAGCGATGGTACCAACCAGCTGAGTGCCTTGTACGGTTACTCGGTGGCGACGGCCGGGGACGTCAATGGTGATGGCTATTCCGACATCATCGTCGGCGACCCCTATTACGACAACGGACAGGCCGATGAGGGTCTGGCGTTCGTCTATCTCGGCTCGGCAGCGGGTCTCGCCACCGGCTACGCGTGGAGCGACCAGACCAACCAAGTGGGCGGCCTCTATGGCTGGTCGGTGGCGACCGCGGGGGACGTCAACGGCGACGGCTATTCCGACATCGTCGTCGGAGATCCCTATTACGACGATGGGCAGACGAACGAGGGAGCGGCGTTCGTCTATCTCGGCTCCGCTTCCGGCCTCGCCACCAGCTACGCGTGGAGTGACGGAACCAACCAGGTGGGCGC
>VBPB01000230.1:0-4882 GCA_005893365.1 Candidatus Eiseniibacteriota bacterium | reverse complement strand
CGACATCATCACCGCGAGCCCATACTACGACAACGGCCAGACAGATGAAGGGGTGGCGTTCGTCTATTACGGCAACGGCGGGGACGGCCTCGACCGGATTCCTCGCCAGTACCGGCCCAACAACCCGACACCGGTGAGCCTGCTCGGTGGATCAAAGGCGAATGGGTTCAGCCTCGCGGCCCTGGGCCGCACTCCGGCCGGCCGGGGCAAGGTGCGGATGGAATGGGACGCCAGGCCCCTGGGGACGGCCTTCAACCCATCGACAGACTTGCTGGGACCGGTGCTCGACACCGGAGCCCCGGTCCCGGGTACCGGCAGCGCCACGACCCTGACCGCCGTGGCCTCGAATCTGCCGTTCAACACTCCCTATCACTGGCGAGTCCGCACCGTGAGCGATTCGCCGTTCTTCCCCCGCTCCCCCTGGTTCTCGCTCCCCTACAACGCCGCGAGCGAGACCGACCTGCGCACCGGCGGCTCGGCCCTTGCGGTATTGCCGCCGGTCGTCCCGACCGGAGGACTGCGCGTGGAGATGATCCGCCCCAATCCGTCCGGCTCCGAGGCGGAGATCCTCTACGCGCTGCCGCGGGCAGGTCGGGCGCGGCTTACGATCGAGGATCTGCAGGGCCGCCAGGTCGCAGTGCTGGCGGACGGCGTTCAGACCGCCGGCCCCCATGCCGTGGCCTGGGATGGCCGGGAGGAGAACGGAAGCCGCGCCCGACCGGGCATGTACTGGGTGCGGTTGCGGTCGGGTGACGAGGCGGTCGCCCGCAAGCTCGTGCACGAATGAGGACCTGAGAACCGGTCGCGGCGAGCTTCAAACGCTGCGATCGCACTCCAAGACCGGGCGCCGCGGGGAGCGCTGGGTGAACGCGCACGTCAACCTGGCCGACTAGGTTCTGTCTGAGAATGGGCGAAAGGCGCATGCTGCCGCCAACTCGCCACGGACGGCGAGGTTGGGAGGGCACAACGGATGCGCCGTTACGAACTCACGGATGAACAATGGACCCTGCTCCAGCCCCTGATTCCTCAGGGGAAGACCGGCCGACGCCTCAAGGACCCGCGCGCGCGGCGGTGATCCCGCGCCGCGAGGATCAGCACCCCGACGACGGCCGGCACCGCTTCGATCGCGCCTTGTACCGGCGCCGTGGTGTGGTCGAGCAGTGCGTGTGCTGGCTCAAGGAGTGCCGGCGCCTGGGCACGCGATTCGAGAAACTGGCGGTGAACTTCCTGGCGATGATTCATCTGGCCTTCATCGAACGCTACCTCCGGGTGGCGTTCTCAGACAGAACCTAGCCTGGCGGGGCAGGAATGGCGGGCGTCCATACCGTCGATCCGGGCTATGTTGCGCATTCGGAGTAAGTTGTCCCCGAGGACCGATCAAAATCGGACTACACGGGGCCGGCTTCCCCGGTGTACCCTGCTGACCCGGCGCGCAGGGAAGTATCAAGCCCCCGACGTGCCCCCCCTTCGGCTCACGGCGTCGGCCACGACGTGCCCTCTCTGGCTCATAACGGAATGGAGTGAATGATCTTGCGGTATTCGGACGCTCAGTTGTTCCGGCGACTGTTGACGCAGGTCCGGCCGTGCGCGTGGCGGATGATCGGGGTCCTCCTGCTCACCATGGTCTCGGCGCCGCTGGCGCTGCTCTCGCCGCTGCCGCTCAAGATCGTCGTGGACAACGTGCTGGCCCAGCGACCGCTGACGCCCTGGATCGACCACCTGGTGCCCGCGGGCATCCCGCGCACGATGGGCGGACTCCTCGTCCTCTCGTCGGTGCTGGTCGTCCTGATCGCCCTCCTCACCCAGGCCCAGGCCCTGGCCGCCGCGGCCCTCAGCTCGGCGACCGCCCAGCGTCTCGTGCTCCAGTTCCGCACCACGCTGTTCCGGCACATGCAGCGCCTGTCGCTCGCCTATCACGAGACCCAGGGGACCAGCAACACCACCTACCGCATCGGCTACGACGCCCCCTCGATCCAGTACGTGCTCGTGGATGGGCTGATCCCGTTGGTCAGCGCCCTCATCTCGCTGGTCGCCATCGGCTACGTCACCTTCCGGCTGGACTGGCAGCTGGCGCTGATCGCCCTGGCCGTCTCCCCCCTGCTCTTCCTGTTCTCCCACCTCTCCCGCGGTCAGATGCGGTCGCGGTACCACCAGGCCAAGGAGCTTGAGAGCCGAGCCCTCGCCGTGGTCCACGAGGTGCTGGGGACGCTGCGGGTCGTCAAGGCCTTCGGCCAGGAGGACCGCGAGGAACAGCGCTTCCACGACCGCGCCGTGGCATGGGCGCGCGCCCAGCGGGACAACGCGGTGGCCGAGGGCATGTTCG
Organism: Candidatus Eiseniibacteriota bacterium; assembly: GCA_005893365.1. Taxonomy (GTDB): domain Bacteria; phylum Eisenbacteria; class RBG-16-71-46; order RBG-16-71-46; family RBG-16-71-46; genus WS-11. Next base: position 2,559 of record VBPB01000230.1, on the reverse strand, counting down.
GCCTGTTGATCGGCACGACGGCGGCGATCGGGACCGGGCTCACGCTCTACCTCGGGGCGGCGCACGTGCGCGAAGGCACGCTGACGCTCGGCGGGTTGCTGCTGGTGATGTCGTACCTGCTGCAGCTCTATGGACCGCTCACGACGCTCAGCCGCAAGGCCGCGTCGATCCAGACGCACCTGGCGAGCCTCGATCGCGCGTTCGCGCTGCTCGACCTGCCGCCCGACGTCCCCGAGCGGCCCGCCGCCCGCCGGCTGGCCCGGGCCTCGGGGGCGATCGCGTTCCGGAACGTCTCGTTCGCCTACGGCTCGCAACCGACGCTGCGGGCGGTCTCGTTCGCGATCGCGCCCGGCACGCGGCTCGGCATCAGTGGCCGGACCGGCGCCGGCAAGACCACGCTGGTCAACCTGCTGATGCGCTTCTTCGATCCCTCCCAAGGCCAGATCCTGCTCGATGGGGTGGATCTGCGCGACTACCGGCTCGCCGACCTGCGCGCCCAGTTCGCGCTGGTGCTCCAGGAACCGGTCCTCTTCCACACCACGATCCGCGAGAACATCGCCTACGGGCGGCCCGACGCCCGCGAGGACGACATCGTCGCGGCCGCGAAGGCGGCGGATGCCCATGACTTCATCCTGCGCCTGCCCAAGGGCTACGACTCGCTGGTCGGCGAACGCGGCATGCAGGTCTCGGGCGGCGAGCGGCAGCGCATCTCGCTGGCCCGCGCCTTCCTCAAGGACGCGCCGGTCCTCATCCTCGACGAGCCGACCAGCTCGGTCGACGCCGCCACCGAGGCGGCCATCATCGCGGCGACGGAGCGGCTGATGGTGGGCCGGACCACGCTGGTCATCGCGCATCGGCTGAGCACGCTCGAACATTGCGACGCGCGGCTCTCGGTCGAGCGCGGACAGGTGCGGATGACGCAGGGCAAAGCGAACCCGGCGGCGCCGGGCCCAGGCGAGGCGCCCATCGCGATCCCGGCCCTGGGCGATGTCTAGCGGAGCGGGGCGGCCCATCCCGATCGCGTCCGAGGTCCTGCCCGAGCATCCCGCCGCGCGCGCGTGGGTCGAGGCCTTCGGCTCGGCGTGTCCGGTTCGGAGCGTCACGATGCTCACCCACAAGCACAAGTCGTCGGTGTTCCGCCTCGAGGTCGACGGCTGGTCGCGACCGTCGGTCATCGCCAAGCGCTGCTCGAACGGGTACGGGACCGCCGCCGCGATCGAGCGGAGGATCCACGAGCGGATCCTCCGGGCCGCGGACCTCCCCTCCCTCGAGGTCTACGGCCAGGTTCCGGAGCCCGCCACCGATCGCTTCTGGCTCTTCCTCGAGGATCTCGGCGATCGCGATCTCACGATGACGGACGACGGCGAGCGGCGATGCTTCAGCCAGTGGCTGGGCCGGCTGCACCGCTGGACCCCCTCCGCGGAGACCGGCGACCTGCCCGATCGCTCGCCCGCCGCCTACCGGCAGCCTCTGCGCTCGGCCGGCCGGCGGATCGAAGGGAGCGTGGGCCGGCCCTGGGTGGACGCGGATGCCCGCGCCACGCTGGCGCGGCTGTCGGGCCTCCTCGATCGCATCGAGCGCCGCTGGGATTGCGTCGAGGACGTGTGCCGCAGCAGCCCCCGGACCATGGTCCACGGGGACCTGGTCGCGAAGAACGTCCGGATCCGCGAGCGGGGCGGGAGCCGCGAGGTCGTGGTGCTCGATTGGGAGATGGTCGGGGTGGGCGTGCCGTGTGTCGACCTCAAGCTGCTCGGCGACGACCTCGCCGAGTACGTGGCGGTCGTCCAGCCGGTGCGGCCCGAACTGACGCTCGGCGTCGTGCGGGCGATGGCCGCGATGGGCCAGATCTTCCGCTCGCTGCTCGTCCTCGATTGGAAGACCTGCGATTTCGAATCCGCCTGGTGTGACGGCCCGGGGTTCGCGGCCCTCGAGCATCGCATGGAGGCCGCGGCCCGCTGCGTCGAGTCCGGCGCGAGCGCGTGGGGGATCGGATGAGCGCCGTCCCGGGCCACGAGGTCCTGTCTCCGGCGCTGCGCGCCGTGGTGGCGCCCGGTCCTGAGACCGCGCGCGTCACCGCGGTGCTGGGACGTCAGGCGAACGCCGCCTCCAGCACGTTCGAGAGCGAGATCGTGACCTGCCGGCTGTCCGACGGGCGCGAGGTCAAGCTGCTCTGCAAGCACGAACGGTTCCAGCAGTCGAATCCGGCGGACCACGCCTCGTGGGGACATCGCCGCGGCGGCGGATACGAAGCGGAGGTGTACCGCCGCGTCCTGGAGCCGATGGGCGACGTCGCGCCACGGTTCTACGGCGCGCACCAGGACCGCGCCACCGGCCTGGCGTGTGCGTTCCTGGAATACCTCGAGGGGGCCGGCCATCCCGAGGACGCCACGACCCTGCCGGCGACGACGCGGTGGCTGGCCCGGTTCCACCGCGCCGGCGAAGCGTTCGTGTCGGACCCAGGCGTCGCATTCCTCACCCGCTACGACCCGGACTACCTCACCGGCTGGTCCCGGCGCACCGCGGAGTTCGTGCGGCCCTTCCCCGAGCACCACGCCTGGG
>VBPB01000229.1 GCA_005893365.1 Candidatus Eiseniibacteriota bacterium | reverse complement strand
CCTCGACCCTTCGCACAGCCGCCGTCTCACCCCCGCCGCGGGAACCCCCGGATCCGGCGTGGCCGAAGCGCCCGGGGTGCGCCCGGTGACCTTCGAGTCGGTGCGCGAGCACCCGCGGGTCAAGATCTACGTGCGCAAGGCCGACGAGGCGCTGGCCGAGATCGGCTACACCGAGCACGGCGAGCGGCACGTCGGGCTGGTCGCCCACATCGCCTACAACGTCCTCAAGCGGCTGGGCCATCCCGAGCGCGAGGCCGAGCTGGCCGCGATCGCCGGCTACCTGCACGACATCGGCAACGCCGTGAACCGCGACCACCATGCGCAGACCTCGGCGGTCATGGCGATGCAGCTCCTCTCGGACATGGGGATGCCCGATCTCGAGATCGTCCAGGTCATCGGCGCCATCGGCAACCATCACGAGAACGATGGCGATCCGGTGAGCACGGTGGCGGCGGCCCTGATCATGGCCGACAAGAGCGACGTGCATCGCACGCGGGTCCGGAATCCGGACATGATCCGCTTCGACATCCACGATCGCGTGAACTACGCGGTCGAGAAGAGCTTTCTCAACGTGGACGAGGCCGCCAAGCGGATCACGCTGGAGCTGACGGTCGACACCGCCATCTCGCAGGTCATGGAGTACTTCGAGATCTTCATGACCCGGATGGTGGCGTCGCGCAAGGCGGCGAAGTACCTGGGGACCGCCTTCGGCCTCACCGTCAACGGCAACCGTCTGACCTAGCGGGCGGCGGGGGCGCCCGGCGAGGGCGCAACACGGGAGGATCCATTGAAGATCGGACGCATGGCGATGAGTGCCTCGGGCGTGGTCGTGCTCGCGGTCACGATGGCGGGGGTGGCGCTGGCGCGCAATCCCCATTGCTCGGGCGGCATCCTGTACGTCACCCAGGGGATGAAGGACAAGGACAAGGGCGACACCGAGAGCTACGGCCGCGAGATGAGCAAGGCGGTCACCGAGCTCGAGTCGTGCACGAGCGAGGATCCCGCCGACTTCGAGGCGATGGCCTACCTGGGCTGGGCGTACGCCGAGGTCGACAGCGCCGCCCCCGCGGGCCGCGCCTTCGCGGCGGCGATCAAGGGGCTGACCGACAAGGGCGACAAGAAGAAGGCGGACTGGGCGACCGGCAACCGGAACTCCTACTGGGCGCGGGCGTTCAACGAGGGCATCAACCACATCCAGACCGCCCAGCAGGCCTACGGCGTCTTCACCAAGCCGCCGGCGGACGAGGCCGAGACCACGATGCGCAACCAGGCCAAGCAGAGCTACGACCAGGCGGTCGCCAGCCTGACCCGCGCCTCCCTGCTCAAGCCCGGCGACGCGCAGACCCTGCGCAACCTGGGCTCGACCTACGCGTTCATGGGCGATTTCCAGAAGGCCCAGGCGGTCTTCGAGGATGGCCTCAAGCAGGTGCCCAACGACACCACGCTGGTCGCAGCGCTCAAGGCCGTGCGGGTCAACCGCGCCCGCGGCCTGGTGGACGAGAAGAAGTTCGACGAGGCGATCGAGGCCTTCAACGACCTGATCAAGAGCGACCCCGACAACAGCGATCACTACCTGTCGCTGGGCGATGCCTACTTCCGGCGCGCCCAGAGCAAGCAGGGGGACGCCCGCAATCCCGACTTCAAGGCGGCGGGCGACGGCTACGCGCGCGCCGGCGAGCTCAAGCCCACCGACGCCGACCTGCCGTTCAACGCGGGGCTCGCGTACCAGAACGCCAACCTGTGGGACAAGGCCGAGGTGCAGTGGCGGCTGGCGCTCAAGCTGCGCCCCGACGACACCGAGGCGATGTCCGCGCTGGGCGCGGTGCTGGCCGAGGAGCACAAGTACGACGAGGCGATCAAGACGCTGCACGGCGCCGTGACGCTCAAGCCGCAGAACAAGAACCTGCACCGCCAGTTGGGCAGCATCTACACCAAGGCCGGCAACAACCCCAAGGCCACCGAGGAGCTGATGGTGTACCTGGCGATGCAGAACGGCCAGCCCGCGGCCGACCCGGCGGCGGCCGTGAAGGGGGCGCGCGAGGGGAGCGCCGCGGCCAAGGCGCTGGCCGGCGACGGGACGCCCGAGCAGGTCATCTCCTGGACCGCCGACCAGGACGCCTACGACACCTGGTTCTACTGGGCGAAGAAGCGCGCGTACACGTTCAACAAGGTCGGCCAGCTGGTCACCAAGTCCGACTGGAGTGCCGCGGACGTCTCGATCCTCACCGGCGGCGGCAAGAAGTAGCCGCCGCGAACGGCGCGATGGACGGCGGCCCCTCCGCTCACGGTCCGGAGGCGGCCGCCGTGGCGCTTTGAGGGACCCCGCATGACCGATCCGCTGGGCGGCGCCACGGTCGCGGTCCTGGGCTTCGGCAACCAGGGCGAGGCGCAGGCGCTCAACCTGCGCGATGCCGGGGTCGCGGTCATCGTCGGGGCGCGCCCGGGCGGGCGGGGCGAGGCCCGGGCCCGGGCCGCGGGCTTCGAGGCGTTCCCGCTCGCCGAGGCGGCGCGCCGCGCGGGCGTGTGCGCGGTGCTGCTGCCCGACGAGGTCACGCCGGGCGCGTGGCCCGCGATCGCGCCGGCGCTTGGGGACACCGTGGGGCTGGTGTTCGCCCACGGCTTCGACCTGCTCTACGCCGATCTGGCCTTCCCCGCGCGCGCCGACGTGGTGCTGGTCTCGCCCACCGGTCCCGGGCGGGTGCTGCGCGAGCTGGCGCGTCGCGGCGAGGGGCTGCCCGCCTACCTGGCGGTCCATCGCGACGGCAGCGGCCGCGCCTGGGAGCTGGCCGAGGGCTACGCCACCGGGCTCGGTTGCCACCGCGCCCGGCTCTGGCGCACCACCGTGCGCGAGGAGACCGAGGTCGATCTGTTCGGCGAGCAGGCGGTGCTGTGCGGCGGCATGAACGCGCTCGTGACCGCCGCCTTCGAGGTGCTGGTGGCGAGGGGCTACTCGCCCGAGATCGCGTATCTGGAGTGCGTCCACCAGCTCAAGTACCTGGCCGACCTGCTGCACGAACGCGGGGTCGCGGGCCTGCGGCAGGGGATCAGCGGCACCGCGCTCTACGGGGACGTGACCCGGGGCCCGCGCGTGGTGGGGGCCGCCGCGCGCGCGGGGATGGAGGCCCTGCTCGAGGAGATCCGCACCGGCGCCTTCGCCCGCGCCTGGGCCGAGGAGGTCGCCCGCGGCCGGACCACCCTGGACGCGGCGGTCGCCCGCGCGGCCAACCACCCGATCGAGGAGGCGAGGCGGCGCGCCCTGGGGACCGGGCCCGGGCCGGACGGCTCCCAGGGAGAATCGCGCAAGGCCTTGTCCAAAAACTGATTGACAGGTTTTCGCCGGGGGCGGTAGCCTCCGGCCCATGTCCTGGCCACTGGAGCGCCGCGCGTTCCTCCGTCAGGGCCGCACCAGGAGGGCGAGATGACCAAGGCGGATATCGTCGATCAGATCGCGGAACGCACCGGCTTGACCAAGAAGGACGTGGCCGAGACCGTGGACAACTTCCTCGATGCGGTGGCGCGCGCGCTCGCCAACGGACATCACATCGAGATCCGTGGCTTCGGGACCTTCCGCGTCAAAGACCGCAAGTCGCGCATCGCCCGCAACCCGCGCACCGGCGAAGCGGTCCCGGTGCCCCCGCGCAAGGTGCCGGTGTTCAAGGTGTCCAAGGAGTTGAAGGACATGGTGGCGCAGGGCTGATCGGCGGCCGCAACGATCACGGGGTGGGATCCCGGAGGGGGTCCCACCCCGTGTCATCTCGCCGGCAAGGGTCGGGCGCCGCGGCTAGTTGCGGCTGTTGCGGATCAGGAGGAGACGCACCAGCTGCAACGCCGCCATCGCCGCCGCCGCCACGTAGGTCAGCGCGGCCGCGTCCAGCACCTGCTTGGCCTGCGCCACCTCTTCGGGCATCACGGCACCGGTCTCGGTGAGCTGCGCCAGCGCCCGCTTCGAGGCGTCGAACTCGACCGGGAGCGTGACGAACTGGAAGGCCACCGCGGCGGTGAAGAACCAGAGCCCCAAGTCCATGAGGAAGCCGGCCACGGGGCCGTGCCCGCGGAAGAAGAAGATGCCGATGAAGAACAGCGGGAACGCCGCGAACGTGCCGATCTGCGCCACCGGGGCCACCGCGGAGCGGATGGCGAGCGGCGCGTAGCCCTGCTGGTGCTGCAGCACGTGCCCGACCTCGTGGGCGGCGACCGCGATCGAGGCGATCGAGTCACCCTCGTAGTTCACCTGCGAGAGCCGCACCTTCTTGACGCGCGGGTCGTAGTGGTCGCTCAGCATGCCGCCCACCTCCTCGACCGCGACGTCCGAGACACCGTTGCGGTTCATGATCGCGAGCGCCATCTCGCGGCCGGTGCGCCCGTTGGCGGCGCGCACCCGGGAGTACTTCTGATAGGTGCTCTGCACCTTCCACTGCGCCCAGAAGGCGAAGAGCAGCGCCGGCAGCACCAAGAGATAGGTCGGATCCCAGAACAGGAAAGGCATTCGAGTCATCACTCCTATGTTGAGGACGGGGCGCCGGTCGTTCCGGAGCCCCGGTCTCACGCGGACCGGCCTTTGGATGCGGGCCAGCGTCGGTCGCTGCACCACTCAACGCCGCCAACCCCCGCCAGGTTGCGCCAGCGCCCGGAGCGCGCTTTCGGCGCCATCAGAAGCCACGCCCGCCCCGCGTTTGTCATGTGATTGTCATGCGAGCGCGGCGCGTCTGGGCGACAGCGCCGGTCGGAGCCGGTGACTCTCCGGCGGCACGCACCTCTCCGCACCGCGGGTCGGGGGCCGGTGACTCTCCGGCGGTGCGTCCGAGGCTCGCGGGAGCCATGGATGGCGGAGCGAGCCTCGGGGCAGTGAGCCGGAGCAGGATGCGGAGGCGAACGTGCCGCCGGAGAGCCACCGGCCCCCGACCCGCGCTGCGGTGCCCGCCCCGTGTTCCAACGCACGTGCCATCCCAACGCCCGT
>VBPB01000098.1 GCA_005893365.1 Candidatus Eiseniibacteriota bacterium | reverse complement strand
GCCCCTGGATCGCGCGCAGCCCGGACTGGGTGAAGCCCTTGAGGCGACGCCGGTGCTGGCGGGCGTAGTAGTCGAGGAAGTAGGCGGCGAGGATGCGGGTGTCGTCGCCGCGGTCGCGCAGCGGCGGCATCTGGACGGAGACGACGCTCAGGCGGTAGAAGAGGTCCTCGCGGAAGCGACCCGCCGCGATCGCCGCCTTGAGGTCGCGGTTGGTGGCGGCGACGACCCGCACGTCCACGGTGATGGGGTCGCGCCCGCCGACGCGCTCGATGACGTGGTTCTGCAGGAAGCGCAGGAGCTTGACTTGAAGGTGCACCGGCAGGTCCCCGATCTCGTCCAGGAAGATCGTGCCGCCGCGGGCGATCTCGAACTTGCCCTCGCGCATGCGGTGGGCGTCGGTGAACGCCCCGCGCTCGTGCCCGAACAGCTCGCTCTCGAGCAGGGCCTCGGGGATGGCGCCGCAGTTGATGGGGACGAACGGGCCCTCGCGGCGCCGGCTCGCCTGGTGGATCGCGTGCGCCACCAGCTCCTTGCCGGTCCCGTTCTCGCCCAGCACCAGCACGGTGGCGTCGGTGGGCGCCACGCGCTGGATGAGGGAGAACACCTTGTCCATCGCCGCCGACTCGCCGATCAGGCGGTGGTAGCGCTTCCGTCCGGGCGGGATGCCGGCGGCCCGCTCCTCCTCGATGCGCTGCACGTAGAAGGCGCGCCTGAGGATCCCCTTGAGCTCGTCCAAGTGGATGGGCTTGGGATACCAGTCCACCGCACCCCGCTGGATGGCGAGCAGGGCGTTCTCGCGGCTCTCGTTGCCGGTCACCATCACCACCCGCACCAGCGGGTACATGTCCATGATCTCGTCGAGGAGGGTCAGACCCTCCTCACCGCCCGTGCGGGTCAGGGCCACATCGAGCGCCACGACCCGCGGGCGCTCGTCGCGCAGCAGCCGTCGCGCCTCCTCGGCGGTGGCGGCGGTAAGCACCTCGTACTCGTCCGCGAGCCCCCACTTGAGCTGGCTGCGGATGGACTCCTCGTCATCCACGATCAGGATCTTCTCGCCGCTCATCCGCGATCCTCCTCGACCGCCGCGGCGGCCTCGTCCGCGTCCGCCGCGGGCTCGCCGGCGGGCACCCGGATCTCGAACACCGTGCCCCGCCCCGGTCGGCTGTCCACCAGGATGCTGCCTCCGTGCGCTTCGACGATCCCCCGCGACTGCACCAGGCCGATGCCCAGCCCCGACGCCTTGGTGGTGGCGAACGGCCGGAACAACGAGTCGCGGATGAACTCGGGGGTCATCCCCGACCCCGAGTCGCGCACGCTCAGCACCAGACGCGTGCCGCCCTGGCCGTCCCCCTCCACCGCGGCCGCGAGCAGGATCTCGCCCGGGCCCGCGATCGCCTCGCGGGCGTTGGTGAGCAGGTTGGTCAGGACGCGCCCCAGCTGCACGCGATCCACGTGCACCGTGTCGTCGCCGTCGTAGGCGACGGTGAGCCGCACCCCGCCGTTGGCGGCGGCGGTGAGCCCGACCGCCGCCACCGCCTCGTCGAGCAGCTCGCGGACCCGCGCCGGACCCGCCTGGATGAGCGGCGGCCGGCCGACCCCCGAGACGTGCCCGATCAGCTCGTTCAGGCTGTGGACGGTGCGCTCCACGACCTTCATGGCGTCGCGCTGGAGACCTGATTCTTGATGTCGTGCAGGACGAAGGTCGAGAGCCGGTTCAGCGACTCGAGCTGGCGCGCCTCGGCCAGCTGGTCGGCGACCCGCGCGAACCACAGGTCGGCCGCGAGCTGGCGCGCCATCGCCCCCAGGAACTCGGCGTCCTCGGACGAGTACTCCTCGCCGTTGCGCTTGGCGGAGAGCCAGAGCAGGCCCACCAGGTCCTCGCCGACGTGGAGCGGGGCGCACACGGCGGCCCCCACCGCCTGGATGAGCGGCCGGTGCTCGACCATGGCCGGGATCAGGTCGAGGTCCCGGGCCACGTCCTGGAAGATGAGCGGGGCGCGGAGCCGGTGGAGCTCGCGCACCAGCGAACTCTCGGCCCGGATGACGCCCGCCGCGTCGCCCAGGGTGCCGTCCGGCCCCTCCGCCTCCCCCCCGAGCGGGTCCGGGTCGCGCGCCGCCGGGCCGTCGCTGGGCGACGGATGGGCCAGCCTAAAGTCCCCGGTGCTGTCGTCGCGCAGGTGGATGACGACCCGCTCGGCCTCGAACACCGCGCGCAGCAGCGCCTCGATCTGCCGGCAGATGTCCTCCGGCCGCGCGGTGGGCGCGATCGCCCGGCTCACCCGCTCCCATTCCCGGCGGTAGTCGTACCGGTTGGCGTAGAAGTTCCGATCCACGAAATGCTTCACCAGGCGGTGCGCGCGCGGGCTCATGGTCAGCACCAGCCCGCCGCTGCCCACGAGCAGGTAGAAGCCGATGGCCGCGAGGCGCTTCCACTCGGGCGTCAGGACCGGCAGGACCTTCGAGAGCACCGCCATGGCCAGCAGGAACATCCCGGCCAGCGTGAGCGAGACCGAGGAGTAGTAGACCACCGGACGCGCGACCGGCACGCTCATGTCCGAGAGGCGGCGCCGCGCGAGCGCCAGCGAGGTGACCGCGCCGGCCGCGAACAGGGGCACCGCGCCGGTCGCCATCCAGGCCACGCGCAGGCCGCCATAGAGCAGCCCGCCCGACACGATCAGCAGGTCCGCCAGGATGGCGAAGACGATGGCGAAGAACAGCGGCCGCAGCCGGCGCTGGTCGGGGGCGGGGGCGCTGCGCAGCATGCTTTCGAGATTCATCAGCACCATCACCATCACCACGACCAGGTACATCAGATAGATCTTCCCCATCGCCCCGAGCAGGATGAGCGCGTCGCCGCCCACCCCCTCCACCCCCCGCACCACGTAGGGCGTGCGGGCGAGCACCCAGAGGCTGATGCACAGCACCAGCGCCACGCTCAGGTAGGCCGAGGCGTCGAGCAGGCGGTGGAAGGGCTTGGGCCGCGTGAGCACCACGCTCAGCGTCAGCCACAACCACGAGGCCAGCGCCGAGACGCCCGCCATGTAGACCGCCCAGTCGCGGGCGGCCTCGGGCGAGGTGGCGTGCAGGATGGCCAGCGCCCCGGCCTGGAACGCGGCCAGCGACAGGAAGGCCGACGAGAACAGCAGCGTGACCAGCCAGTGGCCGCGCCGCAGCGTCGCGAGCAGGCCGATGACGGTGAGCAGCAGGGCGCTCGCCGTCACGATCGCGATCTGGAACGGGATGGGCATGATGAACATGGGTGGCTATCCGCGGCCGCGCCCGAGGCGCGCCAACTGGTCCTGCGCCCGCCGCCGGTCGGCGTCGAGCGCTGCATGTTCGGCGAGTTCGCGGTAGAGCGCCACCGCTTTCGTGACGTCGTGGAGCTGCCTCTCGTTCAGCTCCGCGGCCTGGAACGCCGCATCGGCGCCCACCGGCGTGTCGCCATAGTGATCCCACAGTTCCCCGAGCGCCGTCGAGGCGGCGGCCCAGTCGCCCATCGCCAGCAGCACTTGGGCCCTTGCCGCACGCGCCTGCTGCAGCACGCGCGCGTCGCGATGGCTGCCGATCAGGCGGTCCAGGTCCTCGAGCGCGCCGCGCCCCTCGATGCGCGCCTCGGCGGTCTCCCCGTGCGCGGCGTGCCAGGCCGGGATGCGGCGGATGGCCTCGAAGGCCAGCGCATGGGTGGGGTCCCGGGCGATGAGGGCGCGATACTCGCTGCGGGCCAGCGGCCAGCGGCCGAGATCCTCGTAGAGCCGGCCGCGCTGGAAGCGCGCCAGGCTGCTGGTATCCACGGCCGTGGGGTAGGCGTCCAGGTAGCGACCCCAGGCGACGATGGCGGAATCCGGCGGGCCCTTGAGCTCCCAGGCCCGCGCCGCCAGGACCAGCGCCCGCGGCCGCACCGGCTCGAAGCCGCGCTCGGCCCAGGCCGCGTACACCAGGGCCGAGTCCGGCAGCCCGCCCTCGACGCAGGTCTCGGCCAGCCGCACCACCATCGCCGGCCGGCTCGCCCCGGGCTGGCCCATCGCGTGGCGGAGTGCCTCGAGGGCCGCTTCGGTGCGTCCCGTCATCCGACGCACCTGGGCCATCCGCACCCAGAGGTCGAAGCCCGGCGGCCGTCCGTCCTGGCGCTCGAGCTCGGCCGCGTAGCGCGCCTCGGCGGCCCGCAGCGTCGCGTCGGCCGCCGCCGTCTGCCCCGCCCGCGTCTGGTCCTGGGCCACGCGCAGGGGCGCATCCATCGCCGCCAGCACCGACCTCCCGCTCACCGGGTCGACCAGCGGGAAGCGCCCGATGATCCCGGCATACGCCCCGGTCGCCTCGGCAGAGCGGCCGGCGCGCTCCAGCGCCGCCGCGCGCGCGAGCACGGCCTCCAGCGCCACCGGCGGCAGCGCGGCGTAGTCGGCCTCGGCCCGCGCGTAGCCGGCGATCGCCGCGTCGGTCCGGCCCGCGAGCTCGTCCAGACGCGCCCGCGCGATCGCCGCCTGGCCCGAGACGGCGGCCACGTCGGCCGCGATCGGGGTGCCCACCCGCTCGGGCGTCGCCCACGCGGCGGCCGGGAAGGCGGTGGTGACGGCCCGGCAGGCCGCCGCGGCGCGCGCGAACTCGGCCGCCCTAGCCACGCGCGGATTGAGCTCGATGCGTTCGACCAGGCGGCGCGCGCGCCAGAAGTCGCGCTCGGCGCGATAGCGGGCCCAGAGCTGGGGGTCGCCGCATCCCGCCGCGGCGAGGACCACCGCCGCCACCGCCAGGCCGGCCCTGAGGCGGCTCATGTCGACTCCTCGGTCAGCGCGCTCTGGTAATACACCGCCGCACCCCCGGTGAGCAGGAACGAGCTGACCAGGGTCACGACCAGCTGCACCGCCACCAGCCAGCCCACGGTCTCGGGAACGCCGCGGTCCACCAGGGAGGCGACCGTGGCGGTGAGGCCCTGGACGAGCAGCAGCGGCACCAGCGTGAGCACCGCCATGAACAACGCCCCGGCCATGCCGCGCGCGGCCAGGCGCGGCAGCGCCGCCAGGGCGCCGAGCCAGCCGTAGCCGCCCAGCATCACCAGGGCGTTGGCGTACAGGAACCAGGCCTGGACCACGAAGATCAGCCCCAGCGACATCCCATGGGCCAGATGCCGGGACGAGGAGGAGCTGCCCCGCGCCTGCAGCGCCAGATCGAGGCCGTAGGACAGGCCGACGGCGATCAGCGTCAGCGGCAGGTTGACCAGGACGAGCCGCAGGACGCTGCGTCCCGCCTGCCGCCAGGCGGCGCCGGGGCTCGCCGTCCGGTCGGCGGACCGGACGGCGAACAGCGCGGTCGCGACCCCCGCCGCCAGGGCTCCGAGCGAGGCCTGGACCACCAGATCGACCCGGGCGAACAGCCCCGGCAGGACGCGAAACAGGTTGGGATAACGCAGGACGCCCTCGCCGGCGGCCGAGGTCAGCAGCGGCGCCATCAGCCAGGAGACCCACGGGTGGGCGAACCACCACAGGGCCGCCAGCGCCAGGGCCTCCACCCCGCCCACCATCAGCCACGGCGCCCACAGGGCCGGACTCAGGAGCTGGCGGCTGGCGTAGCGCAGGCACTGCCACCCCAGCATCACCTGCTCGATCACGTTCATCGTCCCACCGAGGCGCGGCCCTGGGGCGCCGCGAACACCCGCGGGAGCGCCTGGGCCACGCGGGCGGTGAAGTCCCCCGCCTCGCGATCGGCGGCGGCGTCGTCGCCGTGACGGACCAGCGCCTCGACGCGCACGAACGCTCCCCAGGAGCGGTTGTCGAGTACCCCGCGCAGCGCCATGCGCCCCCGGAACGCGTCGGCCTCGGTGGTCGAGAGTCCCGCGGTCGTCCACCAGTAGTAGACCACCCGCCGGTCCCCGTGGCGGTCGGCGATGAATCGGTTCACCTCGAGGCCTCCCACGCGCCCGTCGTCCACCCGCACCCGTTTCGCCGGATCGAGAATGTAGCCCTGCGATTGATAGCACAACCGCGGGTCGTGCGCCCCGAAGCGGCGGTTCTGGTGGTAGACCATGCACAGCCACACGGTGGCGCCCCCGCGGCGGTAGCGACGGATGAGCAGGTCGTCCGCCTTGAGCTCCTCGACCACCGCGTCCTGGAACGAGAGATCGGTGCCGTTCCAGTCGCCGAACGCTTCGGGGCAGGCCGCGAGCACGCCGCGTCCCAGGGCCAGGTTCTCCGGGGGATGCCGGAGCACGTAGAGCCCGGTGGCCGCGAGCAGCACCACCGTCACCAGCCAGCGGCTCATGCCGCCTCCGTCCCCGCCCTGGCGGTCCGCGGCGTGAGCAGGGCGCGGGCGGCGAACAGGGCCCCCAGCGCCGCCGCGTAGACGAAGTAGCCGGACCAGTCGTGGAACCGCCCGGTGGCCTGCTTCACCCCGGCGTAGTGCGCCACCAGGATGAGGGCGGTGATGCGCAGCGCGTTGCCGGCGACCGCGATCGGGATGCCCGAGAGGAAGAGCAGGAGCCGCCGCCACCCGGCCCCGGGCTGGAACCAGGCGAAGGCGGCGGCGGTCGCGAGCATCGCCAGCAGCGAGCGCAGGCCGCTGCACGGGTTCTCCATGCGCAGGTCGCCGCCGGCCAGGTAGAGCGTCATCCCGCTGCGCTGGAACTGGGCCCCCAGCGCCTCGGAGGCGGCCGTCGACAGCCGCATGGTGATCTCCTTCAAGCCGTAGCTCAGCGTGTTCATCACGAACGGCGGGAAGGTGAGCATGAAGGCGAGGTAGCCGATCGGGAACGCGAGCGCCCGCGTGCGCGCCGTCCCCTGGAAGGTGAGCGAGAGCCCGGTGAGCATGACGAGCAGGGACCAGCCCTGGAGGGCGAAGACGTCGGCGCGGATCCCCAGCACCTGGAGCAGGCAGGCCAGCGCCAGGAGTGCCAGCCCGCGCGCGTCGGGCCCGAGCGGGAGGGCGGCGAGCCGGTGGCGGCCGAGCCAGAGCGCGGCCAGGGAGACCAGCGGCACCAGCGGCCCATGCGAGTAGTCGTCGTTGTGGGTCCAGGTGTGCCAGAGCGTGGCCGCGGTGCGGAAGTAGACCGCCGCCAGCAACGCCGCCACCACCGCGCCGCCCAGGACGGCGCGCGGCGCCAGGCGCGAGGCGGTGCCCGCGCCGGGCGGCGCCGCGAAGGCCCGACGCGACTCCAGCGTGGACATCTAATACACGCCCCGGGACGAGAACAGCGTGACGGTGGTGCGGACCAGGATCCAGAGGTCGAAGCCGAGCGAGCAGTGCTCCAGATAGTGGCGGTCGTACCCCACCTTGGTCTCGAGCGGGATGTCGTCCCGCCCGTGGATCTGAGCCCAGCCGGTGACCCCCGGCCTGAGCGCGTCGACGCCCGCCGCCTGGCGCATGCCGATCAGGTCGTACTGGTTGTAGAGCGCCGGGCGGGGCCCCACCAGCGTCATCTGCCCGAGCAGGATGTTCAAGAGCTGCGGCAGCTCGTCCACGCTGCTGCGGCGCAGCACCCGACCGACCCGCGTCACGCGATCCGAGGCGGGGCCCATCAGGTGCGAGGCCAGGTCGGGGGTCCCGGTCCGCATGGTGCGGAACTTGACGATGGTGAACTCGCCCGAGGCCCGCCCGATGCGGCGCTGCCGGAACAGCACCGGGCCCGGCGAGTCGAGCCGGATGGCGATCGCGGCCACGAGCAGGAGCGGCGACAGCAGCGCGAGCAGGACCAAGGCGGCGAGCACGTCCAGCAGCCGCTTGACCGCCCCGTAGAGGCCGCCCGGCGCGGGCGCCGGCGGCACGCGCGGCGCCTCGCGGCCTGAGGCCGCCCGCTCGGGCAGTCGCGGCGTGGTCTGGGAGGCGCTCATGCCCGCCTCGTCTTGCGCCGCAGCGCCTGCCACAGCAGGCCGGGCACCCGCGGGATGCCGTCCGGGTCGAGACGCAGGGGCTCGTAGTCCAGCCCCGGCTGCTCAAGAAGCCGCATGCGCCCTCCGCGCCTGGCTCGGCACCGCGCCGGCCGCGTGCCCGCGCCGCGCCAGGGCGGCGCGGTACAACGCCTCGGTGTCCCGCACCATGCGCTCGGCGGTGAACCTCAGGCTCCAGCGCTCGCGGCCCGCGCGTCCGAACGCCTCGCGGCGCGAGGGGTCCAGGGCGAGCCGCGCCAGCGCCTGGCCCAGGGCGACCGGGTCGTGGGGCGGCACGAGGTGACCGCTCTCGCCTTCCACCAGCGCCTCGGCGCTGCCGCCCACGCGGGTGACGACCGCGGCGCGCGAGCCGCGCATCGCCTCGAGCAGCGAGATCGACAGGCCCTCGCGCTCCGAGGAGAGCGTGAACAGGTCCGCGGCGTGGACGAGGTCGCCCACGTCGGTGCGCGGGCCCAGCCAGCGGATCCGGTCCGCCACGCCGGCCGCGGCCGCGCGCGCCTCGAGCGATCCCTTGAGCGGTCCGTCGCCGGCGATCAGCAGCCAGGGGTTGGGATGTGCGCGCGCCACGATGGCGAACGCGTCGATCAGGACGTGGTAGGCCTTCTGCCGGGTGAGGCTCCCCACGGTGAGGATGGCGCACGTCTCGGGCGTGAGGCCCAGCGCCTCGCGCAGCTCGGCACGCGAGCGCGCGGGGCGGTAGTCCGAGACGCCGTTCGGGATCGAGACGAAGCGCGAGGCCGCCCAGCGCATGCGTGGGGCGTGGCTCTCGAGCGCCGCCTGGCACACGCAGATGACCCCGTCGGCCAGGGCGGTGCCCACGCGCTCCAGGATCGGGTAGACGCGCGAGTGGCGGCCCGGGTAGTGGACGCTGTGCTCGGTGCGGAAGGCGACCGGGACGCCCGCCCAGCGCGCGGCCGGCAGGGCGTAGAGCCCGCCGGTCGGGTTGTGGCCGTTGACCACGGTCACGCGCTCCTCGCGCATGAGGCGCGCGAGCCGCAGGAGCCCCGCGGCGTGCTGACCGGACTTGGCCAACAGGAAGGTGCGGGCGCCGTGCGCGGCGGCGGCCTCGAGCGCCACGCCCCCGCGATTGAGCGCGCACACCAGCGACTCGACGCCGGGGGCCGCGTGGCGGACCTGCTCGATGACCATCGCCTCGGCGCCGCCCACGACCATCGATTCGATGACGTGGAGGACGCGCAGGGCGGCGGGGGCTCGCTGCGCCCGGCTCACGCGGCCCCCCGGCTCGGCAGCGCGGGCTCGCCGGGGGCTCGCCCCGGACCCAGCAGGGCGCGGAAGCGTTCGACGTTGCGCTCGAAGTCGAACTCGCGGACCACCCGCTGGAGGGCCGCCTGCCCCATGCGATGCGCGAGCGCGTACAGGCTCGTGCGCGAGGCCCAGACCATGCGCAGGAACTCGGGCACCAGCACGTGGGGGCGGCGCAGCAGCCAGTGGAGCAGGGCGCCCCAGGCGGCACCGTCGAACGGCGAGCCCACCGCCACCGTGAAGGGCAGCAAGACGGCGTGCTCGGGCTGATCGTGCCGGCTCGGGCCGCGCAGCGTGTAGACGCGCACCCGCACCCCCGCCGCGACCAGGCGGTGGACCTCGGCCTCGATGAACCAGGCCGTGGTCGGGAAGCGGGTGGTGACGTAGGCGATCGAGCGCATCAGGCCCGCCCGCCCGCGAACGCGCCGCGCAGCCGGTCGAAGGCGCCGTCCAGCTCGGCCATCGCGAGCCGCGGCGAGAAGCGGCCGCCGGGACCGAGGCAGGCGCCCTCGGCGAAGCCGCGGCGCCTAAGCTCGAACCGCGAGGCGCCCGGGCGGTTGTCCCCGGCGCGCGTGGTGACGGCGTAAGCCAGGCCGGCGGCCCGGGCGGCGGTGACCGTGCGCGCGTCGAAGTCGCCGCCGGGATAGGCCAGCCCTTGGGGCCTGACCCCGGTGCGCCGCTCGATCAGCTCGACCGAGCCCGCGATCTCCCGCTGCTGAGAGGCGGCGTCGAGCGTGCGGAGATGCGGATGGCTGAGCGTGTGGGCGCCGAGCTCCATCCCCGCCGCGCGCAGGCCGGCCGCCTCGGACCAGGACATGAACTCGCACGGCGCCCCCTCGCTCACCTCGAGCGCCCGGCGCAGGGTCTCGAGCCGCTCGGTCCGGCGCGCCGGCTCGACCCGGAAGTCCGGGAGCAGCGTCTCCAGCGCCCGGGCGCGCTCCGCGCGCGTGGCGACCGGCAGGCGGAGCGTCCCGGCCGCGCCGGTCCAGTCGAACGACGCCAGGCGCGTCCGCTCCAGCGCGTGGGCGAGGACGTCCCACCAGGCCGGCTCGCGGCGCTCGATCAGGCCCGCGGTGAGATAGAACGTGGCGCGGGCGCCGACCGCGGCGAGCAGCGGCAGGGCGCGGTGCGCGTTGTCGGCGTAGCCGTCGTCGAAGGTCATCGCCACGCGATGGCCGGGCTCGCCCGCCTCCAGGCGGCGCAGCCCCTCGGCCACGGTGATCGGCCCGAGCCGCTCGCGATCCAGCAGCTCGACCTGGGCGCGCAGCACCGAGGCGGCGACCCCCAGCCGATAGAGCGGGTGCGCGCCGTCCTCGTAGACGCGGTGGTGGCGGAGGATGGTCAGGCGCGACGCCCCGCGGGCGCCGTCCCCGGACGTCCGCGGCCGCACCAGCGTCAGGAGCCACCTCAGCGTGCGTCCGTTCATGCCGGCCGCTCCCGGGACTCGATCACCTGGTCCTGCACCAGCGCGCACAGCATCCAGAAGTTGCCGGTGTTCTGGATCTCGAAGAACCGGTCGCCGAAGGCGCACGAGATCGCGATCGACAAGGTCGCCGCCCCGAGCGCCACCGCGAGCTGGCGATCGGCGCGGCTCGCGGCGCGGCGCACGCCTTCGAAGGAGAGACGCATGCATCGCCAGAGCAGCCAGAGGAACGCCAGCAGGCCGAACACGCCCATCTCGCTCAGCATGCGGATGTAGGTGTTGTGGGCCGAGCCGGCGATGTCCTCGCGACCCTCCTGCGCCCGCGTGTCCTGCAGGTACCAGGCCAGAGCGCCGTAGCCCACGCCGTCGAAGATGTGCTGCTTCGAGATGTCCAGGGCGAGCTGCCAGGCGTTGAGGCGCATCTGGTTGGACTTGTCGAGCGCCGCCTCGTCCGAGCCCTCGTCCTCGCGCTGCGTCGAGCTGATGCGGTCCTTGACGCTCTGCGGCACCCACAGCGGAGAGGTCGCCAGCGCCACGAGCAGCAGCAGGGCGGTCACGCGCGAGCTGCGCAGCGCCACGAACAGGAGCCCGACCGCCACCGACAGGAACGCGCCGCGCGAGAGCGTGAGAACGATGCCCACGAGCCCCGCCGCCACCGCCCCGGCGAGGATCAGGCGTCCCCACCAGGCCCGCGCCCCCAGGAGCATCGCCGCGGCGACACAGATGAACAGCGCCAGGTAGGCGCCGAGATCGTTGGGCTGTCCGAACGATCCCACCGCGCGCGTGCCGCCCCACCCGTTGTGGCCGAGCATGATCGTGACGCCGGCCTCGGCCAGCAGCCCCAGGATCAGCATGGCGCTCATCCAGCGCCGGTCGCGCGCCCCCTGCATCATCGAGACGCCCATGAAGTAGATGAGGAAGGGGACGGTGCTGCGGAACAGGATGAGGGCCGCCACCCCGGTGGGATATTCGCCGATGACCGGCATCGCCGCCCCGCGGATGAGGCCCAAGACGGTGACGCCGATGAAGGCGCCCAGGACCGGGCCCAGCCGCCCGGAACGGACCGCGGGCTGGCCCGCGACCGCCCGGAAGAAGATCCACCCGGCGAAGGCGCCGAAGACCAGGAGGTTGGCCGCGTTGAGCACCGGGATCCGCGGCAGCCAGTCCAGGAACGGGATCAGCACGGGGAGCACGAACGCCCCGAGCCGGGGCCGCAGCGTGATGGCGCCCATCCCGGCCAGGCCGAGCGCGAGCTTGACCAGCCGGTGGGGCGCCTGCCCCATGCGGTAATCCAGCACGACCAGCACGCCGATGACGACGAGCGCCACCGCCGCGCCGGCGAAGGCGATCAGGACCCCCGAGACCTGGCGGGCCTGGCGGCGCGCGCTCCCGCGCAGGCGGGGGACGGTGACGGCCGGGGACGCGTGCCGCTCCACCTTCACGACCTCATCGCGGGGCGCCGGCAATCAGGAGTCCGTCCCGGCGGCCTCGTCCGCGTAGCCGTAATACTGTTCCCGGTAGCCGTAGTAGGTGGGAAGGATCTCGCCGGAGTCGTTGATGAGGACCCCGAGCACGTTGTCCCGGGCCTCGCGCTGCACCCGGACGCCGTGCTCGGCCGCCTTGCGGATCGTGCTGCCGGCCTTGACCACGTAGAGGACGCCCTCGACCGCCCGCCCCAGGATGAGCGGATCGGGCACCGCCAGGTTGGGCGCCGCGTCGATGATCACCATCGGGTAGCGCGCGGCCGCCTCCTTCACGAACCACTCGACCACGTCGCTCTCGATCAGCTCGGCCGCCGGCCGGTCCGACTTGCCGGCGGGCAGGAACTCCAGGTGCGGCAGCACCGTGGCCCGCACGAAGCGCTCGTCGAAATGGCGCTGGGCGAGCACCTGGGCGAGGCCCCAGCTGCTGCGCGGCAGGCCGAGCGCGCGGTGCAGCGAGGGGCTGCGCAGGTCGAAGTCCACGAGCAGCACCTTCTGGCGCAGCTCGCGGGCCATGGTGATACCCAGGCAGGCCGAGGTGGTCGTCTTCCCCTCTCCGCGCGTGGCGCTGGTCACCACCAGGGTGTGGGGCAGCTGGCGGCCGCGGGTGCGGGCGAGCTTGAGGAAGATGCGCCGGAACTCGAGACCGAGCGGGCTCTCCACCTTGAGGCGGTGGAGCATGCCGGGCTCCCGCGCGTCGGCCGCGGCCGCACCGCCGCCCGGGGCCGCGGACGACCGCCGGCGGCGCACCTCGAGCTCGGAGACCCGCGGGAGGGCGCCCAGCACCGGCAGGCCCAGCAGGCTCTCGACCTCATCGGCGTTCTTGACCGACTCGTCGTGGTGCTCGACCACCATCACCGTGCCGACGCCGATCATCCCGCCCACCAGGATGGCGAGCAGCAGCAGCAGAGGCCGGTTGGGCCTCGCCGGCGCCAGCGGCAGGCGCGCCGGCTCGAGGACGACGAACCGCCCGCTCAGCTTGGCGTTCTCGAACGCCTCGGCGATCTGCGCCGCCGAGGACTGCTGGAGGAAGGAGTTGAAGTAGGCGCGGTTGCTCTCGACCTCCTGGGTGAGGCGCTGCAGCTCGATGTCCTGCTCGGGGCCCATCACCACCCGGCGGTCGTAGGTCGAGACCTCGCGCGCGATCCAGTCGCGGCGCGCCTCGACGCCCGACAGGTCGGCCTCGGCCAGGCGGACCTCGACCAGCAGGTCGCGCACGCTGGCGGCCAGCGCCTTGGGCGCCACCAGCCCCAGCTCGGTCGCCAGGTCGGCGTGCTTGCGGACGATCGAGAGGCGGAGCCCGCCCAGCGCGCTGCCGGTCGGGTCGTTCAGCGAGGAGCTCGCGAACTGGCGTTCGAGGGCGGCCATCTGGCCGGTGATGTTGGAGACCTCACGCGTCGCCAGCGCCCGGAGGTCGGCATCGCTCACCTGGCCGGCCAGCTGCTGGCGCAGCCCGCTCACGCGCTGGTGCAGCTCGTCGGCATCGAACTGGGTCTGTTCCAGCAAGGCGCGGGCGCGCGCCACGTTGGTGGCGTCCACCGAGGCCCCGGACAGGCCGCTGGCGAGGATGCTGCGGCGATAGGCCTCCAGCCGCGCCTCGCTCTGCTCCAGCTTGTCCTTGTAGATCTGCTGCTGCGACTGGCTGAACTCCTGCGTCTGGCGGACCGCCTCCATCTGGGCGGCCTTGGACGAGGCCACGAACTGGTCCGAGACCGCCTGCACCAGCTTGAACGCGCGCTGGGGGCTGGCGTCGGAGACCGTCACCTGGAACACGTTCCCCTTGCCGCGGCGGATGACGATCGCGTCCTTCAAGTAGTCGCTCAGGACAGCCTCGGTCAGCGCGTCCCCGCTGATCCCCGGATAGCGGCCCGCGGATTTCTGCGCCCACGCCTTGGTGGCGGCATCGTCGCTCAGGTCGGTGGCCGTGAAGACCGAACGCAGGAACAGGCTGCTCTTGACCTGCTCGCGCATCAGGTCGGCCTGCGCCTCGGGCGCCGGCGTGCGCACCATGTCGTCCAGGTTGCCGGGCAGGTTCTGCGGCCGCTCCAGGACCAGCGTCACCGAGCCCTCGAAGACCGGGGGCAGCAGGAAGGCTCCCGCCAGGCCGCCGGCCACCGCCACCGCCCACGGCACGATCAGCAGGATGCGACGACGCCAGAGGATGCGCGCGATCTCGCGCAGGTCGATGGGGGTGCCTTCCGGCGCTTCGGCCATCAGTTGCCGTTCCTCCTGATCACGTCGCGCAGCACGACCAGGTTCAGCACGTCCCGCGAGATGGCGAGCACGTCCTGGAATCCGTTCCAGGTCTTGCCGCGCGCGGTCGCGGCGGTCGAGCCCACATAGACGACGTCGCCGGGGCGGACCTCGAGCGGGGACCGGGCGCCGCGCTTGAGCACGTCGCGCAGGTTGATGGTCGCCACGATCGGGTGGTCGCCCTGGCGGGTGATGATCTTCACGTTCTGCAGGTCGCCCTTGGCCGTCGCCCCGCCGGCGGCGGCGATCACCGCCCACAGGTCCTGCGAGGGCCCGACCGGGTAGAGGCCGGGCTTGGCCACCTCGCCCAGGATGCCGACGCCGACGCCGGCGGCACTCGTCCCTGGGAGCGCCAGCCCGGGCACGACGATCGCGTCGCCGGCCTTGAGATCGGGCAGCTTGACGCCGACGCCGTCGCGCAGCGCGCTCGCCACGTCCGCGGTGACGGTGGTGCGGTTGTCCCCGTCCCGGTGGATGATCTGGACCGCCGTGAGGTCGGCCCCGGGCAGCGCCCCGCCCGCCTGGCTGATGACGTCGATCAGCCCCGGGATGTGCTCGAAGCCGTACCGTCCCGGCTTGGCGACCGCCCCCGAGACGAACACGCTGCGGCTGTTGTACTGGGCCACCGTCACGGTGACCGCGGTGGTCTGGCGCAGGAAGCTCGAGACGCGCTCGCCCAGCTTGTCGCCGAGCTGCTTGAGCGTGAGCCCGACCGCCGGGACCTCGCCCATCGGCGGATAGATGATCGTGCCGTTGGCGCTCACCGTGACCGTGCGCTCCAGCTCGGGATGGAGCCAGACCGAGACCTGCAGTACGTCCTCGTTGCCGATCAGGTATTCCTCCGCGGCAGCGGTCCCCACCCCGAGGGCGGCGAGCGCCAGCACGGCCAGCATCAGTCTCCGGACTCCCGCCATCGTCATCGTGTCACTCCTTTGACCATCGGTTGGGGCACGGCGCCGCCCGCTCCCGCAGCACCCGGTCGGCGGGGTCCCCGTATCAGGACGCCGAGCGTGCGGCCGAGCGTCCGCACGTCCAGGAGCAGGCTTCGGTTATCGACGTAGAACAGGTCATAGTGGACGCGCCGGATCATCCCCTCCGCGTCCCCATCCCAGCAGCCCGAAACCTGCGCCAGCCCGGTCACGCCGGGGTCCACGATGAAGCGCCGGCAGTAGTCCGGGACCAAGTGGTGCCAGCGTAGCACCACGTCCTCGCGCTCGGGCTTGGGTCCCACCAGCGTCATCTCGCCGCGCAGGACGTTGAGCAGGAACGGCAGCTCGTCGAGGCCGCGCCCCGCCATCCAGCGGCTCACCCCCCCCAGGTCGGAGCGGAAGCGCGCGCAGCGCAGCGGCTGGCCGAGCAGGTCGCGCAGGCGCCGCTCCTTGGCCCGCCGGTCGATGGTGGCCCCGGCCAAGAGCGCGCGGCGCTGCATGCGGCGCCGCGAGCGGCCGACGCGAAACTCGTAGGCCAGGGCCGAGGCATAGCCGAAGCGCGCCTCGTAGCCGAGGGCCGAGGGCTTGCCGAAGCGCCGCGCCTCGAACCACATGAGCACCCACAACGGGGCCGAGAGCGCCAGCGCCACGGCGGCCACCGCGACGATCGCGGCCCGGCCGAGCGGGAGCGTCCAGTCGGTGGCCGGGCGGACCGCCGGGAGCGGCGTCGCCGCCGGCAGCTGGACCAGCGGGGTCAGCGGCGTCGCCGCCGCCGGCTCGATCGGCATCACGTTCGGCTCGCGGAACTCGGGGACCAGACGCGCCAGGCCGGCCCGGATCGCCGCCCCATCGCCCGCCCGCGCGTACTGCTCCAGCTCGGCCACCGAGCGCAGCAGGCGCTCCTCGTCGACCACGTCCAGCTCCCACTTGAGGATGCGCTCGTTGCGCGTCATGCGCATCATCTCGGCGTCCGAGTGGAGCTCCTCGTAGAGCTTCTCGCCCGGCCGCAAGCCGGTGAAGACGATCTCGATGTCGTCGCCCTCGCGCAGGCCCGCCAGCCGGATGACCTGGCGCGCCAGGTCGAGGATCAGCACCTGCTCGCCCATCTCCAGCAGGAACACCTCGCCGCCCTTGCCCATCGCGCCGGCCTGCAGCACCAGCCGCACCGCCTCGGGGATGGTCATGAAGTAGCGGCGCGTCTCGGGATGGGTGACGGTGATGGGCCCGCCCCGGTCGATCTGCCGCTGGAACAGCGGGATGACCGAGCCGTCGCTGCCGAGCACGTTGCCGAACCGGACCGCGACGAACCGCGTGGCGCTCTGCTGCGAGCGGCTCTGGAGGATCATCTCGCAGACGCGCTTCGAGACGCCCATGATGCTGGCGGGGTTCACGGCCTTGTCGCTCGAGATGAGCACGAACTTGCCCACCCCGCTGCGGTCCGCGAGCTGCACCAGGTTGCGCGTGCCGACGATGTTGTTGAGCACCGCCTCGCGCGGATTCGCCTCGAGCAGCGGGACGTGCTTGTGCGCCGCCGCGTGCAGCACCAGCGTCGGCCGGAAGCGCTGGAACGCCGCCTCCAGGCCCTCGACGTCGCGGATGTCGCAGACCACCGGGTGCACCGGCAGCCCGGGTCGCTGGGCGATCAGCTCGTGGTGCACGAAGTAGAGCCCGTTCTCGGCGTGGTCGAGCAGGATCAGCTCGGCCGGTCCGTGCTCCGACACCTGACGCGCCAGCTCGGAGCCGATCGAGCCGCCGGCGCCGGTGACCAGCACGCGCTCGCCGCGCAGGAACCGGGCCACCTCGACCAGGTCGATCTGGACCGGCTGGCGGCCGAGCAGGTCCTCGATGCGCATGTCGCGCATCTGCGCCAGGCGCGGCCGGCCCTGCTGCAGGTCGGCCAGCCCGGGCAGGGTCTTGATGCGGACGTTGGCCTGGCCGCAGAAGCGGGCGATCTCGCGCACCACCTTGGCGGGCACGCCCGGGTCGGACACGATCACCATCTCGGCGCGCTGCTCGGTGAGCACGCGCGGCAGGTCGCCGATGGTGCCGAGGACGGTCAGGCCCTCGATGAGCCGCCCGGTGAGCCGCGGGTCGTCGTCGATGAAGCCAACCGGCAGGAGCGGCTCGGTCGGACCCAGCGCGCGGCGCATCTCCTGGGCGAGATGGACGCCGCGGTTGTCGGCGCCCACCACCAGCGTGCGCACCGCGCGCGGCGGGTTCCGGCCCAGGACGCGCTCGCGCGACAGCCGCCAGGCGAAGCGCACGGCGCCCACCAGCACCAGCTGCCACAGCCAGACCATG
>VBPB01000228.1 GCA_005893365.1 Candidatus Eiseniibacteriota bacterium | reverse complement strand
GTGCTGGTGGCGACCCCCGGACGCCTGCTCGACCTCTACGGCAAGCAGGCGGTGCGCTTCGACGACGTGGAGATGCTGGTGCTCGACGAGGCCGACCGCATGGTGGACCTGGGCTTCGCCCCCGAGCTGCGGCGCATCCTCAAGCTGCTGCCCGAGACGCGGCAGACGCTGATGGTCTCCGCCACGATGCCGCCCGAGCTCAACCGGGTGGCGAAGGAGGCGCTGCTCGAGCCGGTGCGCGTGGACCTGGCGCCGCCGCCCAAGGCCGCGGCGGGCATCACCCAGGCCATCTACCCGGTGCCGGGCCCGCTCAAGGACGAGCTGCTGAACGAGATGCTCTCGCGCACCGAGGTACGCAACGTGATCGTCTTCACCCGCACCAAGCACGGCGCCGAGCGGCTGGCCCGCCAGCTGCAGCGCCGCGGGCACTCGGTGGGCTCGCTGCACGACAACCGCAGCCAGAGCCAGCGCGAGCGGGCGCTCGCCGATCTCAAGCGCGGCCGGGTGCAGATCCTGATCGCGACCGACCTGGCCTCGCGCGGGATCGAGATGGACGGCGTCTCGCACGTCGTCAACTTCGACGTGCCGCACGCGCCCGAGGACTACGTCCACCGCATCGGCCGCGGGGCGCGCATCGCCGCGGTGGGCGACGCGTTCACGCTCATGAGCCCCGAGGAGCAGCAGCACGTGGCGGCCATCGAGCGCTTCATGGGGCGGACCGTGCCGCGGGTGATGCTGCCGGACTTCGACTACCAGATGCGGCCGGCCGAGATCAGCCAGGTGGTGAGCTCGGCGCCCGAGGCGCCGGCCAAGCGGGCGTCGGCCGCCCCGTCGCGGCCCGCCGCGACCACCCGGCACTCGCACACCGGGCGCAAGCCCAAGCCGGCGGCAAGGCACAAGCGGCGGGGGTAGTCGGCGGCGAATGCCTCAACGCGCCCCGGGGCGCGTTGGTGGCCGTGCCAACCGGCCGCGCGGCCAGTTGGTCGTTAGGCGGAGCGGAGTGACGGCATCGGCTCACCCGCCGCAGCGCGCCGCGACCTCGTCCCTGGCCCAGGTCCAGGCCGACTCCGCCGCGGCCGCGTCGCCCGCGGCCACCTGGATCAGGTCGGGGCTCCCGCCCCCCTTGCCGCGCGCGCGCTCCAGCAGCCCGGGCAGGAGCGACTTGAGATCTCCGCTCCCGGACTTGGCGCGGCCCGCGACGATGACCGGCTCCGGGGCTCCGGCGCCCACGACCACCCACGGGGCGCCCGCCTCGAGGCACTTGAGGGCGAACCGGCGCACCTCGTCGCGCGCGCGCTCGGCCGCGTAGTCGGCGACCCCGCGCGGCGGAGCGCCGACCCGCTCGCGCGCCTCGGCGATGAGCGCGCGCTCGACCAGCGCGTCGAGGCGGCGGCGCATCTCGTCGCGCTCGGCCGCCGCCTTCTCCAGATGCGCGATCAGCTCGCGGTCCTTGAGCGTGCGCCGGCGGGCCGCCTCGGTGAGCGCCTCGGTGCGCCAGGCGTGGTCGCGCAGCGCCCGGCCGCCGCACAGGAACTCGAGCCGCAGGTTGCCGCGCACCGTCTCCCAGCGGATGATCTTGATGACGCCCACCTCGCCGGTGCGCCGCGTGTGGGTGCCGCCGCACGCCGACAGGTCCCAGTCGGGGATCTCGACGATGCGGATGCGCCCCAAGACCTGGGGCGGCTTGCGGAGCGCGAACTTGTGCACGTTCGCCGGGTCGGTCCAGTGGCGCTCGACCGGGCGGTCCTCCCATACCACGCCGTTGGCGGCCTCCTCCACCCGCTCGACAGCGCGCCAGTCGATGGCGGCGAGCCCCAGGTCGATGGTGTTCCGCTCCTCGCCGAGCCGCGACGAGAGCGTCGGCGCCGAGAGCACGCGCTCGAAGGCGGCCGAGAGGATGTGCTGGCCGGTGTGCTGCTGCATGTGGTCGAACCGGCGCGGCCAGTCCACCTGGGCGCTGACCGCGGCACCCGGCCCGAGCGGCGGCGCCGACGGGTCGAGCACGTGCCAGACGCGCTCGCTCTCGTCCACCTGCACGTCCACGACCGGCGCCTCGCCCAGGCGGCCCCGATCGGCCTCCTGGCCGCCGCTCTCGGGGTAGAAGTACGTGCGCTCCAGCTCCACCGCCGGGCGGCCCTTGTGCTGGCCCGCGGCGGCCACGCGCCCGTCGAACCGCACCGTGTAGGCGTCGTCGTAGTCGAGCCGCTCGGTGCTCATGCGCCTCCCGGCCCGCCCGCGCGCTTGAGACCGTACTCGCGCAGCTTGCGCCAGAGCGTCGTGCGCGAGAGGCCCAGCTGGCGCGCCGCCGCGGTGGCGTTGCCGCGATGGCGGGCCAGGACGCGCTGGATGTGCTCCTTCTCGACCTCGGCCAGCGACCAGGTGGCGCGCGCGTCCTCGTAGGCGCGGCTCGCCGCGCCGTCCGAACGCTGGCCCGCCTCCGGCGGGCGACCCCGCTGCGCCTCCGCGGCCGGCGTCGCCCCGGTCGCGAGCAGGCGGGGCGAGCGGATGGCGGCCGGCAGGTCGGCGGCGCGGATGCGCGGGCCGTCGGCGACCACGACCGCGTGCTCGATGGCGTTCTCCAGCTCGCGCACGTTCCCCGGGTAGTCGTAGCCCTCGAGCAGCTGCGTGGCCTCGGTGGAGAAGGCCAGGCCCGGCTTGCCGACGCGCGCCGAGGCGCGCTCCAGGAAGTACGAGGCGAGGAGCCCGATGTCCTCGCGCCGCTCGCGCAGCGACGGCAAGTCGATCTGCACCACGTTCAGCCGGTGGTAGAGGTCCTCGCGGAACCGGCCCTCGGCCACCTCCCAGGGCAGGTCGCGATGGGTGGCGGCGATGACCCGCACGTCCACGACGCGCTGCGCGTTGTCGCCCAGCCGGCGCACCTCGCTGCTCTCGAGCGTGCGCAGCAGGCGGACCTGGGTCGAAATTGGCATGTCGCCGATCTCGTCCAGGAAGAGCGTGCCGTGGTCGGCCGCCTCGATCAGACCGGCGCGGTCGGCGGTCGCACCGGTGAAGGCGCCGCGCGCGTAGCCGAACAGCTCGCTGTCGATGAGGCTCTCGGGGAGGGCCGCGACGTTGACCGCGACGAACGGACCGCTCGCCCGCCGGGAGCGCAGGTGGATCGAGCGGGCGATGAGTTCCTTGCCAGTGCCGCTCTCCCCCAGGAGGAGCACGGTGCTGTCCGTCGGGGCGACCTTGCCGACCAAGCGGAAGATGCGCTGCATGCGACCGCTGGCCCCGACGATGTCCCGATAGAGGGAGTCGGGTGGGCCGCCTTGCTTCGGGCGCGGGGTCGTGGTCCTGCTGGAGATGGCCATGGGGGTCTGGCGGGACCGTGACCGGGGGCTGGGACTCAGTCCACCGTTTCAAAATGTCACGCTGAGCGACCGCGGTCAAGTGACCAATTGTAATCTCAAGGCTGGCAGATACTTCTGTCGTCGCGACGCGCTCAGACTTCCCGTGGATCCGGCCCCGGAAGACCTTCGGGGCGCGTCGTCGCGGCCCCCGGCCAGTCTTCCTGGCGAGGCATCGTCCCGGGTGCAGGCTCGTCCGCCGGCGAGCCCGTGGCGTAGAGCGGGCCTGGTTCCACGATCGGTTCCATGATCGGCTGCTCGATCTCGACCAGCCGCAGGTAGAAAAACGCCCAGGCGTACTGGATGATGGGCCCCACCGCGACCACGACCAGCCAGAGGATCGTCACCCCCGGCGTCCCGGCGAGCGTCGGGAACGCCAGCGAGAGCACCGCGACCAGGAGCGCCGGCACCAGCACCATCGCGGCGCTGAACAGGACCAGTTCGAACCAGCGCTCGAGATGGCCGCTCATCACCCGGAAGGAAGCCTGGAACGCGCCCGCCAGGTCGCGGCCGTCCAGCACCGCCGCCTCGGTCGCGACACCCAGCCGGTAGACGACCGAGAGCGAGGGCAGCGCGAGCAGGAACGCGATCCCCACCAGCGCCAGGTTGCGCATCAGGTCCCACAGCGCGGTCTCGGGGTGGAAGCGCACGAACGCCGTCGGCAGCACGATGAGCGAGGCGGCGATCGCCAGGATGACGTTCCGCGCCAGCTCGGTGACGAAGAGCCACGGGATGCGCCGGATGCCGCGCGCGTAGCAGTCCCCCACCGGCGCGGGATGCGCGCCCCGGGGCGTGTTGAACACCGAGCGCGCCCGCAGGCGCAGCATGGCGCTCACCACCAGCAGCGTCACGAAGTCGCCCAGCAGCGCCAGGCTCGTGAGCGCCAGCACCTGGCCGGTCGCCGCGCCCTCGTCCGCCGGCGGCAGGAGGATGAGCGCCAGGCTCCAGGGGGCCCGCAGCAGGAACGGGACCAGCAGCGAGTGGACGGCGTCGCGGCGCACCGCGAGGTCGAAGGCGAGTGCGAACGCGTGGCGGGTGGAGATGGGCAGGCGTCGGCGCTCGTGCGTGTGCATGGATGGGCGGTTGACACTAGGGAGGCCCGTCCCTAGTGTCAATGCGCCATGCGGCGTGCGCGCGCACGAGTGAAGAGCGAGCCCCGCCGCGGCACCTCGCCGCGCGATCGGCCCCCCGCCGAGACGCGGGCGGCCGCCCCGCCGCTCCCCCCCACGCACCCCGCCGCCCTCGTCGCCACCGCCATTGCCGCGGCCTGCGTGCTCTTCTCCGTCACGATCCCGCACACGCAGGTCTGGACCTGGCCGACGCTGGGCGAGCCGGCCGTGCTCCCCTCGTGGCTCTTCCGCGCCCTGCTGTGGCCCTTCTGGCGGGCGGGCGGGCTCACCGGGCTCTTCGCCTGGCGCTGGCTCACCACGTTCGCCGCCTTCGCCCTCGCCTGGCTCACCGCGCGGCGGATGTGGGCCAAGGGCCTCAGCCCGCTCGCGGTGCTCGTCATCGCCGCGTTGGTCTACCGCCAGCGCTCACAGGTGCGCCCCGAGACGTTGGCGGCCGTGCTCCTCACGCTCACGCTGTGGCTGCTCGAGCGCAGGCGGCAGGTGGCTGCGGGCACGCCCGATGCTTCGTGGGCGCTGGTCGCGGTCGCCTGGGTGTGGGCCAACGCGCACATCTCCTACCTGTTGCTCTTCGTCCTGCTCGGCATCCACCTGCTCGACGCGCTGGCCGCGGCGAGGCGCGGTCAGCCGCGAGCCCACGGATCGGCGGGACTCCTGTGGATCGGCTTCGCGTGTGCGGCGGTCTCGTTCCTCAACCCCTTCGGCTGGCGGGCGCTGTGGCAGCCGTTCGAGTTCTTCCTCCACTGGCGCGACACCGCCATCTTCCAGGGCATCGGTGAACTCAGGCGCTTGGGCTGGTCGGGCAACGAGACCAACGGCCTCTTCACGATGCTCATCGCCTGGCCGCTGCTCGTCCTTTGGCGCGCGCGGCGCGCGGGGCTGGACTTGGCGGAGGCCCTGACCTGTGCCGCCTTCACCGCCTACGCGCTGCCCTCGCAGCGGTTCGTCTCGGTCTACGCGCTGGTGGCGGCGCCCTACCTGGCGCGGGACTTGGACGCCTGGGTCGCGACCCGGCGCTGGCCGCGCTGGAGCGCCGCGCCCGCCGCGCGGGCTGGCCTCGCCGCCATCGCCTGCGTGGCGCTGGCGCTACCCGAGTGGTTCCGGCCCGACTCGCCGATGCGCCCCGGCGTCGGCGTCGACCTCACGCGCTACCCGGCCGCCGCGTGCGACTTCATGGCCGCGCACGACATCCGCGGGCACGGGTTCAACCAGGTGCGCAGCGGCGGCTATCTCCTGTGGCGCTTCTGGCCCGATCGCGGGCGACTGCCGTTCATCAGCATCCATCCCGAGGACTCGCCGCCCGAGATCCGGTCACTCTACGCCGCGGTCTTCACGGACCCCGCGCGCTGGCCCGACCTGGACGGGCGCTACCCCTTCGACTACGCGCTCCTCGACCGGCGCCAGTACGGCTCCGACCGGCTCTACGACCATCTCGACGCCGACACGACCTGGGCGCTGGTCTTCGCCGACGACGCGGCGCTGCTCTACGTGCGTCGCGATGGAGCGCTCGCGGCGACGGCCGGGCGCCTCGCCTATCGCGTGGTTCCGGGCGGACGCCAGGGCCTCGCGGCGCTTCGTGCCGCCTGGGCGTCGGACACCGCGCTGGCGACACGGGCGCGCGCGGAGCTGGAGCGACAGGTCACGGAATCCCCGGCCTGCTCGGGCTCGCTCAGCCTGCTCGCGGACCTGGCGATCGCCGGGGGCCGGCCTGCGGACGCCCGCCCGCTCCTGGAGCGCGCGCTTTCGATCGAGCCGGCCACGCCGCAGGCCCACCAGCGGCTGGGCCTCATCGCCATGTTCGAGCAGGACGCCCCGCGCGCCATCCGGGAGTTCGAGCGCGAGCGGAGGGTCGCAGGGCCGTCCGCGGCGCTCGAGGT
>VBPB01000227.1 GCA_005893365.1 Candidatus Eiseniibacteriota bacterium | reverse complement strand
GGAACGCGCCGGTCGCGGCCCAGTCCATCTCCTTGGTCCCGTCGCCGCAGCCGAGCGAGAGCGCACGCAGCGGCCCGCGCCCGCGCAGGTATGTCTCGACCAGGTAGCGATGGGGTGGGCAGGCGGGGTCTCCCGAGATCATCCGGTTCCAGCGCGCGACCACGGCGGGGATGTCCCACCACTGGCGCGTGAGGCTCTCGGTGTGGGCCCAGGCCGCTTCGACCCGGCCGCGGCCGGTGAGTGGGAGGCGGGCGAGGACGCCGCGCGCCAGCGCCGGCTCGCGCGCCAATCGGCGCGCGAGCTGGGCGACCTCACGCAGGCTGATGAGGTTGTTCCACATCAGGGGGCGACCTGCACGACCTCACGCAGGCTGACCAGGTTGTTCCACATCAGCGCCCGCGGGGCTGGTCGGGCGGCTCGTCGCCGCGCTCGGAGAGCCGCCGGTCGATGAACTCGAGCACCTCGAAGGCGAACACCAGCCCCAACGCCATCAGCGCGGTCATCATCCACACGTACTCGCGCGAGAGCGCCGAGATCACGACCCCCGCCACCCCCAGGTAGGCGCACAGGTACCAGAGCACGAACAGCGTGGTCCGCGGCGAGAGCCCGAGCCGCAGCAAGCGGTGATGGATGTGCTCGGAGTCGGCGCGGAACACCGGGGTGCCGCGCGCCGCCCGGCGCAGGAATGCCAGCACGCTGTCGGCGATCGGGATCCCCATCGCCACCAGCGGGAAGAGCAGCGTCACCGCCGCGGTACCCTTGCGGTTCTCGAGCAGCGAGACGGCGGCGAGCACCAGCCCCAGGAAGTGGCTGCCGGTATCGCCCATGAAGATGCGCGCGGGCGGGAAGTTGTATCTCAGGAATCCCAGGCTGGCGCCGATCAGGAGCGAGCAGAAGAACATGACGTAGAAGTCGCCGTGGGTGCGCCCCACCCACCAGAGCGCCATCGAGGCGATGGTCACCGCCCCGGCCGCGAGCCCGTCCAGCCCGTCGATCAGGTTGATGGCGTTGATGACCAGCAGCACCCAGACGACGGTGAGCGGGGCGTTGAAGACACCGGAGGAGAACGAGCCGCCGAAGGGATTGGTCAGGACCGGCACGCCGTAGCCGAACCCCACCAGCACCAGGGCGGCGCACGCCTGGATCGCCAGCTTGACCCACGGGTGGGTGCCGCGCAGGTCGTCCACCGCGCCCAGCAGCAGCATCGGCACGGCCGCGAGGGTGAGCCCGAGCAGCGGGCGCAGCTCCAGCGCCTGGGCCGGGCTCGGCAGCGAGCGCGCCGCCCACGCCACCCCCAGCACCGCGACCGCGATGCCCAGGCCGCCCAGCGTCGGCACCGGCTGGGCGTGGATGCGGCGCGGCCCGGGCTCGTCCATCGCACCCGCCCGGCGCGAGAAGGCGATGACCAGCGGCGTGAGGAGCAGCGTCACCGCGAAGGCCACGAGGGCGAGCGACAGGGAGTAGGGCACGCGCTCAGCGCATCCGAGGGGACGGGGCGGGGATCGGTCGGCGGCGGACCGTGGTCATCGCGGCCTCAGGGCATTGGCGGTCAGCATCACTCCGGCGCGCATCAGGATGAGCGCATCGGCACAGAATGTCACGACCGGGTGGGTGGGGTGGTGCTTGTGGAAGTAGTGGATCATCCCGCGGTGCCGCTCGAGGATCACCCGGGAGGCCACCTTCTTGCGGCTCGCGCCGACGTGGTGGACGCAGCGCGCCCCGGGCACGTAGGTCACCGCCCAGCCGGCCGTCTTCATGCGCCGGCACCAGTCCACGTCCTCGTTGAACATGAAGAACGCCTCGTCCATGCCGCCCACCTCGCGGATGGCGTCACGCCTCACCATCAGGCAGGCGCCCGAGAGCCAGTCCACGTCGCGCACCGAGGCGTGATCCCAGTCCGAGAGCAGGTAGCGCCGCGAGAACCGGTTGGCGGGGAAGAGCCGGGTGAGCAAGGAGTAGCGGTTGAACAGGAACGTGAGGTGGTCGGGGAAGGCGCGCGCCGAGTACTGGAGCGTCCCGTCGCTGTCGCGGATCATCGGGCCGACCACCGCGGTCTTGGGATGCGTGCGCAGGTGGCCCATCAGGGCGGCGAGTGCGCCGCGCTCGAGCCGGCAGTCGGGGTTCATCGCCAGCACGAACGCACCGGTGGTGGCGGCGATCCCCTGATTGATGGCACGCGCGTAGCCCACGTTCTCGGCGTTGGCGATGCCGCGCACGCCGGGATGGTCGCGCCCGATCGCCAGCAGGTCGCCGCCCACCGGGTCGTTGTCCACCACCACGATCTCGTGCGCGATGCCCGCCGCGTCCGCCTCCAGCGCCGCGAGGCACTCGAGCAGGGGCCCGCGCGAGCGGTAGTCGACGATGACGACGGAGAGCTCCATCAAGGCCGGATTCGGACTCCGGGGGCCGGGGCGGCGCGTGGGGCGCCGGGTGGGGCGTCGGGTGGGACGTCGGGTGGGACATCGAGTGGGAGTGGGACGTCGCGCGACGATTCTAGCATCGGCCGGCGGAGGCCCGGAAACGAGCCCGGCTCGGTCAGGCGTGCTCGGCCGCTACATCGTCTCCCAGCGACGGGCCAGCAGGCGGGCCACGATCAGGAACACCGCGGTCAGCGCGGTGAGGACGGCGAGCTGGGGCCAGAGGGCCGTGAGCGGCGCGTCGCGCCAGAACACCTTGATGTAGCCGTCGAGCGCCCAGGCGTTGAAGGTGAAGAGCCCCATCTTCTGCATGCTCTCGCTCATCAGGAAGCGCGGGAACATGCTGCCGCCGAGCGCCGACTGGGTGAGGATGAGGATGGTCGAGAGGCCGGCCAGCTGCTGGCGGCTCTTGCACAGGGTCGCCAGCACCAGCCCGAAGCCGGCCGCGGCCATGGCGGTGAAGAGCGTCATGACCGAGAAGCCCGGCAGGTGGTGGAGCAGATCGAGCCTGAAGGCGACCATGCCCCACACGAACATCACCGTGATCTGGAAGATGCCGAGCAGCGTGACGTAGACCCACTTGCCGGCCAGGATGGTGCTCATGCTGGCGCTCGAGGTGAGCAGCCGCTCGAGCGTCCCGCTCTCGACCTCGTCCAGCAGCGCGCCGCCGGCGCCCGAGGCGCTGAAGAGCAGGAACATCACCGCGATCCCGGCCGCGTAGAAAGCGATGATCGGGTTGGTCTTCTTCTCGCCCAGCACGTCGACGATCCTGGCGTTGATGAGGCCGCCCATCTTCGCGCCGCCGGCCGCGGGCCCGCCGGCGCTTGGGCCGGTCCCGGTCTTGGCGCTGTCGCTGGGCGCCTTGCCGTCGAGCATGCCGAACCACGACTCGGTCACGCGCTTCTGCTCGGGGGTCAGGCCGCCCGCGTACTTCTCGAACATGCCGATGCCCTGCTTGGCGAGGAGGTCGGGGGCGGCGGTCATTGCGACCTTCTGGAGCAGGCCCGAGACCACCTGCGGCGCCACCGGGTCCGACGTGTCGGAGAGCAGCTCGACCGTCCGGCCGCTCGAGTCGAAGCTGCCGAAGCTCGCGCCGAATCCCTTCGGGATCACGATCGCCACCGGCACGTCCCCGGCGCGGACCAGCGCCAGCGCCCGGGCGCGATCGAGCGTCACCGCGGCGGCCTTGGGCGCGGCCCCGACCGGGGGTGCCACGGTCCGCGTGCTGAGCCCATTCTCCTCCTTGAGTGCGGTGACCAGGCGGGCGCTGGCGGCCGAGCCGTCCTCGTCGACGACCGCCACCCGCACGCGGGCGGTCCGGTCGCGGCCCTGGCTGCCGAACACGCCGGCGAAGATCGAGAAGAAGATGACCGGCATCAGGAAAGCCATCGCCTGCACCACGCGGTCGCGGCGCAGGTTGGTGAGGGCGATGCGGAGCAGGGTCGGGATCATTCCCGCAGCTCCCGCCCGGTCAGGTGGATGAACACCGCGTGCAGGCTGGGCGAGCGCACCTCGACGTCGAGCACCTTGCAGCCGGCCGCCGCCACGCGCTGGAGCAGCGCCGGCAGCTCCTGCGCCACGTCGCTCACCCGGGTCGTGAGCCGGCGGTCCACGCCGTCGGGGTCGAACCCGACGAGCGGCGTCGCGGGGAGTCGGTCGAGCGTGAGCGTCACCCCGCGCCGCGCGCCGATCGTGGCCTCGACCAGCTCGCCCAGCGTCCCCGCCGCGGCCACGCGTCCGTGGTCGATGATGACGATGCGCTGGCAGCGCGCCTCGGCCTCCTCCAGCTGGTGCGTGGTGAGCAGCAGCGAGACGCCGCGCCCGCGCAGCTCGGCGAGCATCTCGTAGATGCGCTCGCGGCTCTGCGGGTCGACGCCGACCGTGGGTTCGTCCAGCAGCACCACGCGCGGCTCGTGGAGGATGCCGCAGGCGATGTTGAGGCGCCGCTTCATGCCGCCCGAGAACCGCTTGACCGGCTCGTTCGCCCGGTCGGCCAGCGCGGTCCACTGGAGCGCCCGCTCGACCCGCGGCCGGATCTCCGCCGCCGCCACGCCGTGGAGCCGCCCCCACACCTCGAGGTTCTCGCGCGCGGTGAGCAGTGGGTAGACCGCGATCTCCTGCGGCACGACGCCGAGCCCGGTGCGGCCCTCGCCGCCCTGCAGGGCGCGGCCGAACAGTTCGATGGCGCCACCGTCGAGCCGCACGCGCCCGGCGATGGCGCGCACCAGCGTGGTCTTGCCCGCCCCGTTGGGGCCGAGCAGGCCCAGCATCTCGCCCTCGCGCAGCTCGAGCGAGGCGCCGTCCAGGGCCTTCGTGCAGCCCCTGGCACAGGCCGAGGTCGCGGCGCGGCTCCAAGTGGGCCCGAAGGCCTTGCGGGCGTCGGTGACGCGGAGCACGTTCACGGGGCGGGACTGTAGCGGCATCCCCCCGGGGGTGTCACTTCCCAAGTGGGCGGGGCGGCAGCCCCGCGCTCGGCCGGACGGGGGCGCGGTCCCTACCGTCCGGGCGCGGGGGCCGCCGCCCCGGCCGAGTCGGCCGCCGCGAGCGTGGCGAGCGTGTCCCACTCGGCCTCGGGCAGGCGCACCCGCCGCCGCATGCGGTCGAGGGCGCGCAGCCACCGATCGCGGCTCATGCGCGCGGGCTCGGGAAGCCGGTGGCAGTTGGCGCAGCGCTTGGCCAGGATGGCATGCGCCGGGGTCGCCTCGGGCGCGGCCGGGGCCGCGGCCATCCGCTGGCCGGCGGCGCACCCGAGTGCCAGCAGCAGGAGGCACGCGCTCCCCGCCGCGCGTGAGGCCGCCCGCGGCCTCACAGCTCGACGCCGAGCAGCAGCCGCACCTCGGAGCGCGGGAAGTCCGCGAGGTCGAGGCCATGCGCGGTGCGCGGATCGCCCCAGACCTGGGGATGCCAGCCCAGCGAAATCTGCACCTTCTCCTTCTGGAGGTTCAGGGTCGGCCCGACCAGCAGCGCGGCCGGGTCGTCGGGCCCGCTCGCGAACTG
>VBPB01000226.1 GCA_005893365.1 Candidatus Eiseniibacteriota bacterium | reverse complement strand
AAGTCCGGGTTCACCGTGGCGTTGAGCGTGAGCCGCCGGCCGACCGGGGCGCGCAGGTCGAGCCCGCTGCGACCGTTCATGCGCGAGCCGTCGTTGAACGGATCGTTGGCGGCGTGGCGCAGGAACGAGCCCTTGCCGGTCACGTAGGGCGAGATCTCGATCGCCCGCGACGGCCGGATGCCCTCCAGGCCGACGAGATCGGGGAAGCGCGAGTTGAAGCCGGCGGCCCCGAGCGGGGTGTAGGCGACCAGGGATTCCTCGCCGCGGCGCACGATGACGCGCTTGAAGTTGATCCCCCACACCGGCTCGGCCTCGGATTGGAAGCGCAGCTGCGAGAACGGGATCCGCATCTCGGCGGTCCAGCCGAGCGAGTCCCGATGCGCGCGGCCGTCCCAGACGCCGTCCCAGGTCAGGTCCTGATTGCCGTCGTTGTAGAGCAGCCCGTCCACCTTGTGGCCCGCGGCGTTGACCACGAACACGTAGCCGCTGCGCTTGTCGTGGAACGGATCCAGATAGACGCTGATGCGATCGGCCGGCAGCGAGGCGTCGCGCCGCCCGAGGTTGGCCTGGATCGACTCCGGATGCGCGTCGTAGAGCCGGGCGCCGACGTAGATCGCGGCGTCGTCGAACAGCACCCGGAAGTCGGCCGGCATGGTGATGGCGGCACCCTGGTCCGGGGTCTGCTGGTAGAACTCGGTGACCGGCTGGGCGGTGGCCCACGCGGGCTCGTCGAGCACGCCGTCGCAGTGCATCGGCCCCGTCGCCCGCGAGGCCCGGATCGGCCCGTGGGGCGGGGCGGGGACGGAGGCGGCCTCGGCCGCGCCGAGCGGCGCGAGCGCGGAGAGGAGAACGAGCAGCCACCGGAGCCGGGAACGTCGGGGAGTCGCCACGACCACCTCCTCGTCTGCGTCATCTCAACAGGACGACGATTCGACAGAGATGGCCCGTCATTGGTTGAACGGGGGCTCGATGCAACGGACGAACGCGGGAATCCGGCGGCTGGGTGCGGCGCGGCCCGCCGGGATCTTCGGGGGATCGCCCTAACCGGCCCGGCGTTGGCCGGGGTCCAACCGGTCCACCAGCTTCGCGGCCCAGCGCCCGAAGCGACCCGACTGCTCGAGCAGCGCGCGCAGCTGGGCGAGTTCGACCGCGCGCGCCTGTGGGGTGGCGCGGTCCTCCAGCGCGAGTCCGGTCTCGCGGGAGAGCCACGCGCCGAGTTCGCGCACGGTCGCGGGGTCGTTCATCACCCGGGCCACGCAACGACGGTCCTTGGACTGGGCCGACCGCCAGCGGACCGCCGTCAGCGCGGGGGCCGGCGGCGCCGCCTGGGCGAGGGCCGCCAACTCGTACCACGGGTCCCCGTCGCCGTCGGTCGAGCGCTCGAGCAGCAGGCTCTTGGCCCCGAAGACATCGCGCACCGAGGGCCCGTAGCGCCGGCGCAGCGTCAGGCGGCCGCTGCCCAGGCGCCACTCCCAGCGCCCGCGCGCCAGCCACAGGGCCGCGGCCCCGAGTCCGGCGGTGAGTGCCGAGAGGATGCATCCGGGGACGATGAGACCGGGCTGGCGCACCGACTCCCAGGCCAGCGTGAAGGTCGAGGCGGCGAGGAGCAGCGTCCCCACGCCCGCGGCCCGGGCCTGCTGCCGGCGGGTGGCGGGGCTCAAGACCAGCGCGCGCTCGCCTTCGGGCGTGATGATCTCCTCCCATGGTGGCGGGACCCCGGCCGTGGCGGCCGGCGGGTCCTCGCTGACGCCGAGTGCCGCCCGCAGCACCCCGGCCCCCGCGATCCGCTCGCTGCGGCTCCCGAGGCCCGAGAGCACGACGCGCTCGCGGGCCATGGCGAGGGACAGATGATCGTCGCGGCCCGCCAGCTCGATCCGGCGGATCGCGTCGCGCTCGAAGGCGCGCCCCGAGCGGAACGGGCCACGCGCCCAGGTCACGGTGAGGCGGCCCGAGGCGACCTCGATCCGATCCTCGCCCCAGAGCAGCTTGAGCAGGTTCGCGATCGCGGCGACGCCACCGACCGTCCACAGCGTCAGCCACAGCACCAGGAATGCTCCGACCGGCACGGCCGGGCCCAGATGGAGTGGCGCGCGGCCGGGACCGGGGGACACGCCGGTCAACAGCGACCAGGCCCCGCGGACCAGGATCCACAGGGCCACGGTCTCGCCGACGGCCCAGCCGCACAGCCAGAGCGCCAGGAACAGGCCGCCGACATAGCGCCCGGGGCCGCCGGACCGGAGCCGGACGGCAAGTCCTTCCGTGCCTTGCTCGATCGTCATGTCATAAGGTTATCGGCCCGCGGCTCCGGCTCGACTCCAATTCCCCATTTCGCCGTGGCCTCGCCCGCGGCCAGCCCCTATCCTCGGGGTAGCCATGGTCAACTCGCCGTTAGGCTCGAACACGCTCGGGTCCCTCGTCCCCTCCCGCCCCGCACCCGACTCCATCGCCCGCCGGCGCCGCGCCGGGCTCGCCGGCATCGTGCTCATCCTGGCGCTCGCCGCCCCGCGCGGCGCCGCCGCCGCCCCGGAGCGCCCCGCGCCCCAGTGGATCGGGCCGCGGGACATGACCGACGTGCTGGCGGCCGGCAAGATCCGCTCGTTCTCGCGCATGCTCGCCCGCATGCAGGTGGCCACGGCGAACCAGAACGCCTTCGACGTCACCTACTACGACCTCGATCTCCATCCCAACCCGGCGAACTCGGTGCTGACCGCCACGGTCCGCACCCGGGCGTCGGTGGTGGCCGGCCCGGTCTCCACGCTGGAGCTGGACTTCGACAACACCAACATGACGGTCGACGCCGTCACCTGCGCGGGGGGGCCCGCCAGCTTCACCCACGCCTCGAACCTGCTCACCATCGCCCTCGACCGCCCCTACCTCACCGGCGAGATGGTGGACGTGACCGTCGCCTATCACGGCACGCCGCTCACCGGCGGCTTCGGCGACGCGTTCACCTTCCAGACCCATAACGGGACGCCGCTCATCACCAGCCTGAGCGAGCCGTTCGACGCCCGGCTCTGGTGGCCGTGCAAGGACGACCCGGCCGACAAGGCCGACTCGGCGGACATCCGGGTGAGCCTCCCGAGCGGCATGGTGACCGCCGGCAACGGCGTGCTGGTCGAGAGCAGCGACAACGGGACCACCGCGTTCCGCCATTGGAAGTGCCGGCATCCGATCGCCACCTATCTCGTTTCGATCGCCAGCTTCGCCTACTCGCTGGTCCCCGACACGTACCTCCCGGCGGTCGGCCCGGCGATGCCGCTTCAGTTCTACCTGTTCCCCGAGAGCGTGCCGACGGCGGGGGTGGTGAACCAGAAGGTGAAGTCGATGATCGCCGCCTACGCGACGCGATATGGCGAGTACCCGTTCCTGGACGAGAAGTACGGGGAGGCGCAGTTCCTCTGGGGCGGCGGCATGGAGAACCAGACCTGCACCAGCCTCGGCGTCTTCAACGAGACGACGGTGGCCCACGAGCTGGCGCACCAGTGGTTCGGCGACAACGTCACCTGCCGAGACTTCCACCACGTCTGGCTGAACGAGGGCTTCGCCACGTATTCCGAGGCGCTGTGGGCCGAGTGCTCACGCGCTACCTGGGCTCGGGCACGATCTACGTGCCGGAGCTGAGCTCGGTGGGCCGCATCTTCAGCAGCGATCTCTCCTATCGGAAACCGGCCTGGGTGCTGCACATGCTGCGCCACATCATGGGGGACGCCGCGTTCCTCACCGCCCTTAAGACCTATCAGCAGCAGTACCGTGGCAGCTCGGCCGTGACCGAGGACCTCCAGCACGTGTGCGAGACGGTCTCGGGGATGCCGCTGGGCTGGTTCTTCCAGGAGTGGATCTACGGCGAGTACTACCCGCAGTACCAGGTCTCGTGGACCAGCGCGCCTGCGGGCGGCGGCTACGACCTCGCGCTGCAGCTCCACCAGTCGCAGTCGTGGCAGATCTTCAAGATGCCGGTGGACGTCCGGATCCAGGTCAACACCGGGGCGACTTACGACTTCGTGGTCCAGGACTCGCTCGCCACCCAGTCCTTCGTCCTCCACGTCCCGGACGCGCCGACGCCGCCGGTGGTCGATCCCGGCAACTGGATCCTGCGGGCCCTGATCTATCCCACCGACGTCGCCTTCGACCGCGCGACCCCGGGCGCCCTCGAGCTGCGGGCGCCGTCGCCCGATCCGGCGCGCGCCGGGACCCGCGTCACCTTCGCCACCCCGCGCGAGGGGCGCGTGTCGCTGGCCCTGCTCGACGCCGCGGGCCGGCGCATCGCCACGCTGTCCCACGGCCTGCTACCGGCGGGGGTCCACATCGTCGGCTGGGACGGACGGACCGCGGCGGGCGAGACGCCGCGCTCGGGCGTCTACTGGGTCCTGCTCGACTTCGAGGGCGTCCGGCTCACGCGCAAGCTCCTCGTCCTGCCCTGACCGCCGCGGGCCGCCGGCGGCCCTACCCACGCGATGAAAAGGCGTTCCGGCCGCGCCCTGGCTGCCGTCCTCCCGGCGCGGCGACGCCGGCACTAACTCGTGGGCCGGCGCATCATTGCCCCGCCCCACCCGGCCGTCTTGGGCGTGGACCCGCCGGGCCCGCCGGGGCTATCATTGACCTCGGGTCAGCCCATTCACCCTGGTCGCTCATGCTGCCGGGCCTCGCCCCCACCGCCCGGCCGAGAAAGGACCCTCGTGCCTGCCCCAGGCGTCTCGCGTGTGCTCCGCTTGGCCGCGCTCGCCCTGGCCGTGGTCGCGACCCCGGTCGCGGCCCGCCCCGCGTTCGACCTGTCGGCCACGAGCCGGCCCTCGCCCACGGTCGTCGCCACCCTCGCCCGCCTCGCCGGCGATCCCGCGCTGAGCCGGATCGGCACGCCGGCGCATGTCGATGAGCGCTACGGCGTGCCGAGCTTCGTCTGGGCGACGCGCGCCCCGGGCATCCGGCCCCGGGCGCAGGTCCGCCCCAGCTCCGAGCAGGCGGCCCGCGGCTTCCTGACGCAGCTCGCCCCCTACTACCGGCTCGACCAAGGCGACGTGCAGGGCGCGACGCTGCGCTACGTCCACGACATCGGCCGCGGGCCGATCATCGTGTCGCTCAAGCAGACGATCGGCGGCGTCGAGGTCTTCCGCGACGAGGTCAAGGTGGTCATGGACCGGAACCTCGATCTGGTCGCGGTCTCGGGCTACATCCCCGGCAAGGCCGAGGCCGGGCGGGCCGAGGCGCGGGCCTTCCGCGGCACCGACCTGGAGGCCGTCGGGCGCGCCCTCGATGACTTCATCGGGGCGCCGCTCGACCGCGCGCTCATGCGCCGCGCCGGGCCCGCCCCGGGCGGCTACCAGCGCCTCACCTTGGCACCAGGCGCGGCGCGGCCGGTGGCGCTCGCCGAGGCCGAGCCGATCCGGTCCAAGCCGGTGCTCTTCCATCTGCCCGACCGGCTGGTGCCGGCCTACTACCTCGAGGTGATGACGCCGACCGAGGCGGTCGCCTACGTCGTGTCGGACGCCGACGGCAGCATCCTGTTCCGTCAGGATCTGATGGCGAACGACGCCTACAGCTACCGGGTCTGGGCGGACGGGACCACGCTCCATGCGCCGTTCGACGGGCCGCAGGGCGACTCGCCGAGTCCGCATCCCACCGGGATCCCCGACAACTTCGATCCCCCGTTCGTCGCGCCCGCACTGCTCACGCTGCAGAACGGGCCGATCTCGACCAACGATCCGTGGCTGCCGCCGGGGACATCCGTGACCAACGGGAACAACGTGGACGCCTACGCGGACCTGGTCTCGCCC
Organism: Candidatus Eiseniibacteriota bacterium; assembly: GCA_005893365.1. GTDB lineage: Bacteria > Eisenbacteria > RBG-16-71-46 > RBG-16-71-46 > RBG-16-71-46 > WS-11. The sequence goes on along the minus strand of VBPB01000226.1, from coordinate 2,874 downwards.
GACGGCCTCACCGCCGGGGACTTCCGCGCCTCGACGACCGCGGCCAACACCTTCGACCGCACCTACGACACCGCGCAGCCGCCCTACCTCAACACCACCCAGCAGATGGCCGCGATCACCCAGCTCTTCTACGACAACAACTTCCTCCACGACTGGTATTACGACTCCGGCTTTAACGAGGCCGCGGGCAACGCCCAGACCTCCAACTACGGGCGCGGCGGCATCGAGGGGGACAACATCCGCGCGGAGGCCGAAGACTACAGCGGTACCAACAACGCCAACATGTCCACGCCGGCCGACGGCGGGCGGCCGCGCATGCAGATGTACGTGTTCAACCCGCTCACCCGCGTGCGGGTCAACAGCCCGGCCGGCATCGCCGGGGACAAGTCGGCGGGAACCGCCACCTTCGGGCCGCAATCGTTCCTGGTCACGGCCGACGTGGTGGTGGTCAACGACGGCGTCGGGACCCCCAGCGACGGCTGCGAGGCCATCGTCAACGCGGTCGCCGGCAAGATCGCCCTGGTGGACCGCTCGAGCTGCGCCTTCACGGCCCAGGTCCTCAACGCCCAAGCCGCCGGCGCGGTCGGCGTGATCGTCGCCAACACCACCTCGGGCACGGTCACCATGACCGGCACGGGGGCGATCACCATTCCGACGCTGATGGTCTCGCTGGCCGACGGCAACACCATCAAGAACTCGTTGCTGAGCGGCGCGGTGAACGTGACGCTGCTGCGCGCGCTGGCGCGCGACGGCACCATCGACAACCAGATCGTCGCCCACGAGTGGATGCACTACGTCAGCAACCGCCTCGTGGGCAACGCCTCGGGGCTCAGCAACCAGCAGGGCGGCGGGATGGGCGAAGGCTGGAGCGACTTCAGCGCCCTGCTGCTCACGGTCAAGCCCGAAGACGCGACGGTGCCGAGCAACCCCAACTTCGCGGGCGTCTACGCGATGGGCTCCTACGCCCTCCAGAACAGCGTCACGCCCACCAACGCCTACTACTTCGGCGTGCGCCGCTATCCGTACTCGACCGACTTCAACAAGAACCCGCTCACGTTCCGCCACATCCAGAACGGCACCGCCCTGCCGGTGGGCCCGCCGGTGGCCTTCGGCGCCAGCGGTACCAACAATGCCGAGGTGCACAACACCGGCGAGGTCTGGTGCAACATGCTCTGGGAGTGCTACGCGTCGCTGATCCGCGACAGCGGGCGCCTCACCTTCGACCAGGCCCGCGACCGCATGCGCGATTACATCATCGCCGGGCTCGAGGCCACGCCCGACGCGCCGACCATCCTCGAGGCGCGCGACGCCCTGCTCGCGGCCGCCTACGCCAGCGACCCCGCCGACTTTGGCCTCATGTGCGGCGCGTTCGCCCGGCGCGGCGCCGGCGTGGGGGCGATCGGGCCCGACCGCACCTCGACCACCAACGTCGGCGTGACCGAGAGCTACGTGTGTGGCGGCGACCTGACGTTCGTCTCGGCCGCGCTCAACGACGACGCCCATAGCTGCGACGCGGACGGTTACCTCGACGAGGGCGAGATCGGGCACCTCACGGTGACGCTCAAGAACACCGGCAACTCGACGCTGACCGCCACCACCGGCTCGGTCTCGAGCACCAACCCCTCGGTGGTCTTCTGGGGCAGCAACACCCTCACCTTCCCGGCCTCGAACCCGTTCGGGACCACCACCGCGAGCGTGTACGTGACCAGCAGCGGGGCGGCCGGCATCCAGGTCCAGGACTTCCAGATCCAGTACAACGATCCGGGCCTCGTGGTCCCCGGGCCACGGAACGCGGCCTACAGCACGCGCGGCAACGTGGACGAGGTTCCCTCCGTCAACGAGAGCGTGGAGGCCCGCGTGCCGCCGTGGACCATGAGCGCGGCGGTGCCGGCCACCGGCCAGCCGTGGGTGCGCCAGGAAGTCACGCCCACGTCCCATCGCTTCCACGGGCCCGATCCCGGCGAGATCTCGGACCAGTCGCTCATCTCGCCGGCGCTGGTCGTGGGCGGCGGTCCCTTCAGCTTCACGTTCCAGCACGCGTATTCGTTCGAGACCTCGGGTGGCACGTTCTGGGACGGCGGCGTGATCGAGATCAGCGACAACGGCGGCGCGTCGTGGACCGACATCGGCGCCTCGGTCTCGCCCGGCTACGGCGGGACGATCACGACCATCTCGGGCAATCCGCTGGGCGGCCGATCTGGCTTCGTCGGAGCGAGCCCGGGCTATCCGGGGCTGGGCCTCGCGACCGTGAACCTGGGCACCACCTATGCCGGGAAGACCGTGATGGTGCGGTTCCGGATCGGCTCCGACGAGGCGGTCAGCGACGGGGGCTGGTTCATCGACGACCTGCAGTTCACGGGGCTTCTGAACCAGCCGTTCCTGAGCGTCGTCGTGGACCCGGGCCCGTGCACGCCGGTGGCGGCGGACGAGCCGTCGCTCCCCGCCCAACTCTCGTTCGCGATCTCGGGCGCCAACCCCGCCAGCGCGCGCGCCGACTTCCGCTTCGCGCTGCCGCAGCAGGCGCGGGTGCGGATCACCATCCACGACGTGAGCGGCCGCCTGGTGGCGACGATCGCCGATGGCGACTTCCCGGCCGGCTATCACGATGCCGCCTGGGGCGGCCCGGCGGGCGAGGCGCGGCCCAGCTCGGGCGTCTACTTCGTGCGCATGACGGCCAACGACCGGCAGATCACCCGCCGGCTGGTGATGCTGCCGCGCTGACGCCGAGGCGGTCCGAAACGCACGCCGGCGGTCGCCTGAGACAGGCGGCCGCCGGTGCGTTTCGGGGCGCGCGGGGTTAGGAGGCCTTGGGGGCCGCAGCCGAATCGGGGGCCGCGCCGGCCGGCGCGCCAGGGGCACCCTCGGCGACCGACT
>VBPB01000225.1 GCA_005893365.1 Candidatus Eiseniibacteriota bacterium | reverse complement strand
GGGATCGGGGCACGCAGCGTCCATCGCCCAGCTTCGATCATTCGGGGTCGAGCAGCCGCCGTGCCATGGCCTCACGAGCCGCAAACGCAATGGCGACGGCCGCGAGCGGGCCGCGGTTCTTGTAGTCCTTACAACCGCAACGGCACGAATGACCTAGTTCCGCCCGCGTGATCGGGGGTCGCGCGATGCCGCAGCGCGAGATAGCGCGGGCGGGGGCCGTGGGCACGCGGCGTGCTGGGCCGGCCGCGGTAGGAGGTCCACATGGGAAGCCCGACATCACGCTGGTCGTCGCTCGTCGTGGGCATCATCGGCATCGCGTGCGTGATCTCGTGCGGGTGTCTGTCCAACGATTCGGATCCGTCGCACGCGGGGAGTGGGGCGCCCGGGCTGTCCTGGCTGGCGCCCCGCATCACGGTGCCGGCCGGCACGTCGCTCACGGTGCGCCTGACCTCGGGGATCTCCTCGAAGTCGGCGCGCCCCGGCGATGGGTGGACCGGCGTCCTGACCGACGCGGTGATGATCGACGGGCGCAGCGTGCTGCCCGCCGGCACCACCCCGAGCGCGGGAACCGGGCGATGCTCGACCTCGCGATCCGGAGCGTCCAGGCGCGGGACCACGACGACCGCCTGATCGCGAGCGCCGAACCGGTGGTCGCGGGCTCGCCGCGGGCCCGCAACCTCGGGGCGATCGCCGGGGGGGTCGCCGCGGGCGCGGTGCTCGGCAAGGTACTGGGCGGGGACGGCCACGACGCGGCCGTGGGAGGCGTGATCGGGGGGACCGCCGCCACCGGGGCGGTGCTGGCCTCCCGGGGCTACCAGGTGGAGTTGAAGTCCGGGACCGTGATGCATTTCACGGTCAGTCAACCAGTCGCGATGCGCGTGGAGGGATGACACCATGAATGAGCAACAGGCAGGACCCGAAACCGGAAGGGGCGACACCGCCAACCGCCGACCCATGCAAGCCGCCGCGGCGGCCGTGATCATCCTGCTGCTGGGCACCACGGTCGTGCTGTTCATGCAGAACCGCAAGACCTCCGCGGCCTACGCCGAGACCAAGGCGGCCGAGGAGACCGCCCGGACCCAGTACGTCGAGGCCTTCAATGCCATCGCCGAGATCCAGGACAGCCTGAGCGCCATCGCCGTGGGCGAGGGCGCCGTGTCGATGCAGCCGCAGAGTCTCAGCGCCGAGCAGCGGCTCACCCAGCCGACGCGAAGCCAGGTGATGGAGAGCATCGCCCTGCTCAACGCCAGCATCCAGCGGACCAAGACGCGGATCGGCGACCTGGAGTCGAACCTCAAGGCGAACGGGGTGAAGATCGCCAGCCTCCAGCACATGGTGAAGCGGCTCAAGTCGTCGCTGGCCGAGAAGGAGGAGCAGGTCGCACAGCTCTCGGGCCAGGTGGATCAGCTGCAGACCCAGGTCACAGGACTCCAGGCCACGGTCCAGTCCGACCAGGACACGATCGTCGCCAAGAACCAGGCGATCGAGGAGAAGCGGCGTGAGCTCGGCACCGTGTACTACGTCATCGGCACCAAGAGCGAGCTGACCAAGTCGGGCGTGATCGAATCCAAGGGCGGGGTGCTCGGTCTGGGCAAGACGGTCCAGCTGACCGGGCGCTTCGACAGCGGGCTGTTCACCGCGCTCGACACGGACCAGGAGACGGTCATCCACGCGCCGGCGGCCAAGGTGCGCGTCATCAGCCCGCAGCCGATCACGAGCTACGAGCTGCGCATCGAGGGGAATCAGGTCGAGCTGCACATCCTCGACCCGGCGGAATTCCGCAAGGTCAAGCACGTCGTCATCATGACCGCGTGACGGGAGACGGGCGGACCCGTATCTCGCGGGACGTCCAGACGGGGGCCGCCGCCTCGGCGGCCCCCGTTCCCGGGTGTGGGCGGGGGTCTCGAGTTCGAGCCGTGACCCCGCCCGAATGCTGCCACCGCGTCCGGCTCACGACCGGGACGCGGTCACGCGTCGCGAAGCCGGAGCCAGCGGCCCAGGAACTCGGCGACCGCGTCGCAGTCGGCGAGGCGCGCAACCGCCAGCGACGCCCGCCGGCCGGCGCCGACGCGCACGCCGAACCCGGACCCACGCACCACCGCGAAGGCGTCCTCATCGGTGTGGTCGTCCCCGACGAACACCGCCAGCGTCCCTTCCGGCGCCGCCGCGATGAGCGAGCGGGCGGCGGTCCCCTTGGTCCGTTGCGGGGCGCGCAGTTCGATCCCGCCGGCCGTCGGCGCCAGCATCAACACGCCGTCACCGGCCTCAGGAGCCCAGGCCCGGCGGGCCTCGGCCTCGAGCGCGCGCGCGCGCGCGGCCGGGAGTCCGCGGGTGTGGAGCACCAGGCCCGTCCGCTTGCGCTCGACCCTGAGCCCCCAGCCATGGCCGGACGCCGCCGCTGCGGCCCGCGCCAGGGCCGCGCGACTCGCCGGGACGAGGCGATGCCGGATCGGGCGGCGACCGGGCCGGCGCTCCTCCCAGCCGTGCTCGCCGATCATGTGCAGGCCCGGGATGCCGATCAGGCGCGCGAGCTCGGCCAGGGGGCGACCGCTCACGATGGCGAGCGTGGTCCCGCGCGCCTCGGACAGGGCGCGGAGCCGCGCCAGCGTCGCCGGCTGCGCCCGCGCGGCGGCGCGATCCGTCCGGAAGGGCGCGAGCGTGCCGTCGTAGTCCAGCATGAGCAGGCGGTGGGGGGCCGCCGCGACGCGGCGCCACAGGGCGGCGGGGATCCCCACGGGAGCCTGCCGCCTCGGCGCGCGTGTCCTCATGGCCCTCCTCGGTACTTGACGGTCACGGGATTGGTGCCCCATTTTCAAGGGGCTGTCAATCGCGGGGCTGGCCGCGCCGAGGTCGCGACCCGGTGACGCCCTTCGCATCCCTCATCGCCGGCGTGGGGAGAGGAGGCACCATGAGCCTGGGAGACCGCGCCCGACAGGCGTTGAGCCGCGCCGGCGTCAAGAGCCGCCTGCGGCAGGGGATGCCCCCGCGCACGACGCGCGCCGACCTGATCGACTGGGCGCGCGCGCACCTTCCCGACCGGCGCGTGGTCGTGGTCTCCAACCGCGAGCCCTACTCCCACGTGCGCCGCGACGGCGAGGTGCGCGCCGTGCGCAACGCCGGCGGCGTGACGGTGGCCCTGGACGCGGTGATGCAAGCCCTGGGCGGCGTCTGGGTCGCGCACGGCAGCGGGGATGCCGATCGCGAGGCCGTGGACGCGAAGGACCGCGTGGCGTGCCCGCCCGACAACGCGCGCTACCTGCTGCGCCGGCTCTGGCTCACCTCGCACGACCACGCGCGCTACTACTCGGGCCTGGCCAACAGCGCGCTCTGGCCCCTGTGCCACATCGTGTACGTGAAGCCGCGCTTCCCGTCAACCGCCGCTTCGCCGAGGCGGTGCTGGAGGAGATCGGCGATGCCCCGGGGCTGGTCTTCATCCAGGACTATCATCTGGCGCTGGTCGCCCGCTTCATCAAGGAGCGCCGGCCGGACCTCCAGGTCGCCTTGTTCTGGCACATCCCCTGGCCCAACCCCGAGATCTTCCGGGTGCTGCCCTGGCGCGTCGAGGTGCTCGAGGGGATGCTGGCGAACGACGTGGTCGGGTTCCACATCCAGCGCCACGCCAGCAACTTCCTGGAGGGGGTCGCCGAGACCCTCGAGGCGCGCGTCGACTTCGAGCACATGGCGGTCGATCGCGCGGGCCGGCGCACCTGGGTGCGCCCGTTCGCCATCAGCGTCGAGGCGGACGAGATCGCCGCCCTGGTGGAGTCGGCGCCGGTGCGCGCCGCCGAGAAGGAGCTGCGCGCCCGGCTCGGGCTCGCCGACTGCCGGGTGGGACTCGGCGTCGACCGGCTCGACTACACCAAGGGCATCCCGGAGCGGCTGCGGGCCCTCGACCGCCTGTTCCAGAAGCACCCGGAGTGGATCGGCAAGTTCGCGTTCATCCAGATCGGCGTCCCGTCGCGGATCGAGCTGCCCCAGTACCGCGCGGTGCAGGCCGCCACGCGCCGGTGGACCGAGCGGATCAACGCGCGCTTCCCGCGGGCGGCGGGTCCGACCGTGCACCTGATCGAGGCGAACTTCGACTTCCGCGAGCTGCTCCCTTACTACCGCATGGCCGACCTGTGCGCGGTGACCTCGCTCCACGACGGCATGAACCTGGTGGCGAAGGAGTACCTGGCCGCCTCGCCCGACCTCGACGGGGCGCTGGTGCTCTCGCCGTTCACCGGGGCGGCGCGGGAGCTGGGGCGGGCCTGGATCGCCTCGCCGTACGACCGCGAGGGGCTGGCCGACGCCTACCACGAGGCGCTCTCGGCGACCCCGGAGGCCCGCGGCGAGCGCATGGCGGCCTTGCGCGAGACCGTGCTTCGGCACAACATCTTCGACTGGACCCTGGACGTGCTCGACACCATCGTCGGCTTGAGCCTCAGGACCGCACCCGAAGGGGCCATCGCGGAAAGCAAGCTGGTCGATTAGGCTGCCTTCGCAACAGGGAGGACCCGGCACCCGCGCGAGCGGGTCCGGCGCGGGAGCGACGCGCCGGGCATATCGACACGAGACCCGCAGCGAGGAGCGACCGAGCCAACGCAGGGATCGGTTGCCCGGACGCCCAGGGCCCGGAGCGCATCCCGGGCCAACCCCGGAGGTGAACCATGCGCATCCTGTTCGTGCTTCAGGCAACGGCGTGGACGGATCTGGTGGATCGCATCAGGGAGCTGGGGAGCGGCGCCGAGCGCGGCGGCCTCAGCCTCGCGGCGGCCGCCCTGGTCCTGGCCGCGGGCTGGGCGGTGGCCGCCCTGCTGTCGCGGGTTGCCCGCGCCCTGTTGCGCGCGCTGCGCTTCAACGACGGCGTGCGCGGGCTGCTGGGCGCGCAGACCGCCAGCCGCCACGAGCCGGCGGGCATCGCCGCCTGGGGCATCTACTGGATCGTCCTGGTGGTCGCCGGGCTCCTGGCGCTCGACATGCTCGGCTTCGATCTCAGCACCTCGGTCGCCACCCGCCTCTCGGAGGTCGTGCCGCGCATCATCACCTCGGGGCTGCTGTTCGCGGTGGGCGGCCTGGTGGCGTTGCTGTTCGGCGGCGTCACCCAGCGCTTCCTCGAGAGCGCGGGGGCCGCCGCCCCGCGCCTGCGCGGGCAGGTCGTCACGCTGGTCGTCACCGGCTTCGCGATGCTGATCGCGCTCGAGCAGCTCGGGTTCGCCGCCCAGTTCGTGATGATCATCGCCATCGTCGGGGTGGCGGCCATCGGGCTGGCCCTGGCGCTCGCCTTCGGGCTCGGGTGCCGCGATCTGGTGCGCGACTTCGTCGTCGAGTACCTGCGCTCGCTCGACGAGGAGGGCCCGCAGCGGCCGGCGCGATGAACGAGGCCGCGGGGTTCGAGCTGCACACGGTCGTCCACCTGATCCGACCCTGGGGCCGGCCGCTGCAGAACCTGGAATCGATGCGTGAGGCCCTGGCCGGGGCCTCCGCCGAGGTGCTCTTCCACCACACGGTGCAGGTCCTCTACCGCGACCGGGCGGCGAGCGAGCATCCCGCCGACGACCTGAGCGCCTGGGTGGCGGTGGTGGTCCAGGACCGCGAGATCGCCGAGCGCCTCTCGTTCGCGGTGCAGGACCTCGACCACACCGCCGAGGAGGTGCGCGAGGCCCTGGTCTCGGTGCTGGACGCACTCACCCCCGAAGAGCGCGCCGCCCGGCAGGCGCCGCGCGAAGGCGCGCTGCAGCTGCTCGCCGCCGAGTCGCTGCCGCTCGCCACCGGGGTCGTGGTGCACGACGGTGAGGAGCTGGTCGCGGCCCTCACCGGCGGCGACCCGGCCGTGTGGTTCTACCACATCATCGAGCAGCCCTGGTTCGGCGCGGGCGCCTGCCCCGTGGCGGAATGGCTCGAAGCGCGCGGCGAGCCGCGGCTCGCGACCTGGCTGCGCGAGGCCGCACAGCCCACCCACTCGCTCGAGCGCTCGCGCGACCGTCTGTTGCGGCGCTGGCGCCAGTCCCGGCTCACCCGCCGGGTCGCCGACGCGAGTGGCGCCCCCGAGGACGAGCGTCGCCGGGCGGGACGCGAGGCGGTCGCCCGGCTGGTGCGTCGCGTCACCCGAACGGAGAACCCGGCATGACCCTGGTCGCAGTGCGCGAGGACGGACCCTCGCTGCTCGAGGGCTATCGTGCGGTCGCGGGCGAGGCGCACCTGGGCGCCCTCGCGGCGCTGGCGCGCCGGCTGCGCGGGCGCCGGCTGGTGATGGTGAACTCCACCGCCACCGGCGGCGGCGTCGCCGAGATCCTCCATCGGCTGGTGCGGCTGCTCAACGAGCTCGGAGTCCCGACCACCTGGGAGGTCATGCCCGGCGACGCCCAGTTCTACGGCATCACCAAGACCATCCACAACGCGCTGCACGGCCGGCCCGGGGAGCTGAGCCGCGCCGACCGCGCCCACTTCCTCGAGGTCAACCGGCAGGCGGCGGATGCGCTGGCGCTCGACGGGGATCTGATCCTGATCCACGACCCGCAGCCGGTGGCGCTCGCCACGCTGCGCCGGCGGGCGGGGCAGCGCTGGGTCTGGCGCTGCCACATCGACCTCTCGCGCGCCGACCGCGAGGTCTGGGAGTTCCTGGAGCCCCGGGTCGCCGCGCATGACGCCGCGGTGTTCTCGCACGTCACCTTCGTCCCGGAGCTGCCGATCCCGGCCTATATCGCGCCCCCCTCGATCGACCCGCTGGCCGAGAAGAACCGCGAGCTGGACGAGGGCGAGATCGACGCGAGCCTGGCGCCCTTCGGGCTGCCCCAGGACACGCCGCTGCTGGTCCAGGTGTCGCGCTTCGACCGGCTCAAGGACCCGGTCGGCGTGGTGGACGCGTTCCGCCTGACCCGCAAGCGCGAGCGGGCGCACCTGGTGCTGGCCGGTGGCAGCGCCGACGACGATCCCGAGGGCGCGGAGGTGCTCGCCGAGGTGAACGAGCGCGTGGCGGGCCGCAAGGACGTCTCGGTGCTGCTGCTGCCGCCCGACGCCCACCGGGTCATCAACGCGCTGCAACGGCGCTCGACGGTGGCGGTCCAGAAGTCGCTGCGCGAGGGGTTCGCGCTGACGATCTCGGAGGCCCTGTGGAAGCGCCGCGCCACGGTCGCCAGTGCCGTGGGGGGCATCCCGCTCCAGGTGATCCACGAGCGGACCGGCCTCCTGGTGCGCTCGGTCGAAGGCTGCGCCTTCCAGATGACCCGGCTGCTGCGCGACGCGATGCTGCGGCGCCGGCTCGGGCAGGCGGGCCACGCCCACGTCCGCGAGCACTTCCTGCACCCGCGCGAGGCCCGCGACTACCTGGCGATCTTCGCCCGGCTGGCGGACGCGGCGAAGTAGCCCGAGCCGTCGGAGCCCGAGGGCGCCCCCGGCTGGCCGCATTGAGCGGCGGACGTACGATTGTCCTTGACGCGTTTCCGAGGCTGTGCGGTCGCGCTTCGCATGCGGTCATCGCGGCGGCCCGCCAGCGTGCGCAGGATGCGCGCTCGCGGCTCGAATCGTCCCGGGTGGCTCACCGGCGCGCGGCGGGCCGAATGGCGCGCACTGCGGGCATCCCTGAGCGTCGAAAACGCTCGTGATATGAATGTGATCGTCACGATTCGCCCCCTCGACACCCGCCCCCGTCGAGGTTCCCATGGAGCGCTACGCGCGGTCGCATCTCGCCAATCAGACGTTGCTGCAGTACGCCGCGACCCATCTCGGTCAGGAGCGGGGCAGCACCGCCGAGCTGCTGGCCGACCTGGCCGAGATCGATGAGCGCAAGCTCTACCGGCCGGCCGGGTATGAGTCGATGTACGAGTACTGCGTCGGCGAACTGCACCTGAGTGAGCAGGCGGCCTACAGGCGCATCCTCGCCGCCCGCACCGCTAGGCGCTTCCCCGCCATCTTCGGAGCACTCGCCGACGGGCGGCTGCACCTGACGGCTGTGGTCCTACTGGCGCCTCACTTGCGCGAGGCCACGGCCGACGAGCTGCTGGCGGCCGCCACCCACCAGAGCAAGGCCGCGATCGAGCGGTTGCTGGCGGCGCGGTTCCCGCGGCCGGACATGGTGTCCTGGGTGGCGCCGGTCCCAATGTCGCCGCCCGCTCAGGGGACCGCGCTGCAGGCGGAGCCCGTCGCGGTCCAACTATCTTCAGCGATAGTTGCGGTGGTCCCCACGGCGCTGGCTGGGCGGGGGACCGAGCCGCCGGCGGCGCCCGCCGAGGCCCAACTATCTCCAGCGATAGTTGCCGGGCAGCATGCCCTGGAGCCGGCCTCCGCGCCGCCCGCCCCGGTCGGCCCGCGCTCCCGGGTGCAGCCCCTGGCGCCGCAGCGCTTTGGGGTGCAGTTCACCATGAGCCAGAGCGAGTACGACGACCTGCGCTACGCGCAGGCGCTGCTCGGCCACCAGGTCCCGGCGGGGGACGTGGCCCCGGTGTTCGCGCGGGCGCTCAAGGCGCTGATCCCT
>VBPB01000224.1 GCA_005893365.1 Candidatus Eiseniibacteriota bacterium | reverse complement strand
GACCCCCGACGGCAACCGCGCGGTGCTGGGGCGGCCCTCGAGCGGTGAGGTCCTGGTCATGGGTGCCAATCCACTCACCAACCTGGGGGTGCAGATCGCCGCCATCCCGGTGGGCGGCGATCCCGGCGGCGTCGGGATCTCCCCGAACGGGAAGCGCGCCTACGTCCCGGACAGCAAGGTGGGCGTGGTGCACGAGCTCGACGTCGATCCCGCGAGCCTCGAGCCCTACGCCGTGCTGCGCGACATCCAGCTGCCCGGCACCACGCTGAGCGGCGGGGTGGCGGTGAGCCTGGACGGCACCCAGCTCTACCTCGCCAGCAGCAATCAGGGCTTGGTAGACGTGGACCTGACCTTGGACGCGCCCGAGGCCGTGGGGTTGAGCCCGCTCCTGTGCGACGGCGGCGCGGCCATCGTCCCCTCGGGCGAGGAGGTGCTGGCGGGCGGCGGGCAGTTCAACGGGTCGCTGGTGATCGGCGAGGTGCCGGCCGCGGGGGCCCCCAGTGCCACCACGCTGTCGCTCGGCGGGGCGCCGCGCGACGTCGCGGTGACCGCCGAGGGACAGTCGGCGCTGGTCGTCAACTCGGACACCGACGAGCTGCTGGTGGTCGGCGTGGACCCGGGGGCGTCCGCGACCTACCACCAGAAGGTCTCGACGGTGCGCACCGGCCGGTCGCCGCTGTCGGTGGCGCTCAGCAGCCTGAGTCCGGTCGTGGCGGTCGCCAACTACGGCGACCACACGCTGTCGATCTACGCGACGCGCAGCGCCGACGCGAGCCTGCAGCGGATCGTGCCGGACGTGGCCCTGCCGGGCGACATGGCCGCGGTGCAGACGACCGGCAACGCGTACGGCATCGGCACCCAGGTGGACCTGGGCGGCACGGTGTTCCCCGCGTCCAACACCGCCGGCAAGGGCGTCGGGTTCGTCGTGCCCACGAGTCCGGCGAAGCAGCTCGAGACGACGCTCACGCTCCAGGACCCCAGCGCCACGCGCAGTGTGGCGCTGCCGTTCCAGATCCTGGATCCGATCACGACCCTGGCGCCGACCGCGACCGCGGTGGCGACCACGATGTCCGCGGCCCTCTGCCCCGGGGGCCCCGACCAGGGGCTCGGCTACGTCCTGCGCACCTCGCCGGACGGGCGCATGGTGGCGATGGCCTCGTCGTACCTGTCGGGCTGCTGGTTCGTCCACGTGTTCCGCGTCGCCCCCCAGGACGCCGACCCCGCCGGGGCGCTGCTCGCGAGCGTCTCGAGCAGTGCCGCGATCCTGGATCTCGCGTTCACGCCCGACGGCCGCCGGCTGTGGGTGACGCGGAGCGGGCAGCCGGGCATGGTCCTCAACACCGACGAGTCGGCGCCGCCGGTGGGCCAGTCGCTGGGAAGCCTGGTGAGCGGCCAGGTCGGATTCTCGCCGCGGAGCGTGGCGCTCGACCCGCTCGGCCGGTTCATGCTGGTCGGGACGGCGAGCGGGGCCGCGAGCGCGCTCGAGCGGTTCAATCCCGCTGGCGCCTCGTTCGTGCAGGCGGTGCCGACGACGGGCAACGTGGCCGGCCCGATCGCCGTGACGCCGGACGGCCGCTACGCGGTCATGGGGAACGCGAGCGGGGTCACCTTCTTCAGCCTGACCTCGCTGACGGTCATCGCGCCGCCCGCCCCGCCCACGACCACGGGCACGGTCGCGTCGCTGACGATCAGCACCAACGGACGGCGCGCCTTCGCCCGGTTCTCCGGCGGCCAGATCGGCATCTGGAACCTGGATCCGGTGGGCGCCCAAGTGGGGGCGCAGCGCTTCTTCGGGACCCCGGTCGCCGCGTCGCTCGACCAGCTGGTGCCGGCGCCCGACGGGATCTCGGCGCTGGCCTCGTGCGCGAGCTGCAACACGCTCACCCGGCTCGACCCGACCAACCTCACCCCGATCGTGACCACGGCCGCCATCGGTCAGCCGTTCACGGCCATCACCCGCACGGTCGATGGCCGGAGACTGTGGGGCATCCACTCGGTGCTGAGCGGCTCCGGGTACGCCGGGGACCTCCAGATGTTCAACCTCAGCACCGCCTCGGCGCTCGCGCTGATCTCGGGCGGCGGCCAGACGGCGCTGGCCGGCGAGGAGCTGCCGCAGGCCGTCCGCGTGCGGGCGACCGACGCGGCCGGCGGACCGGAGGAGGGCGTCGTGCTGCGCTTCCGGCTCCTGAACGGCGCCAGCGACGGCCTGCTCGACGGGCTCACCGCGCCCTATCTCGAGAAGCTCTCGGACATCAACGGCGAGGCCCAGGTGCGCTGGAAGCTGCCGGCGACGCTGGGCGGGCACACGCTGGTCATCGAGCCCGAGGGCGTGACGGGGGCCACGCTCAATGTGGTCGCGCAGGTCGCGGCCAACGACGCCGACATCCTGCCGCTGGTGAGCGAATTCGGACCGCCGAACAACGCCACCGACCTCAACGCCGGGACCGGCGTGTGGGCGCGCTTCAATCAGCGCATGAACCCCGACAGCCTGCCGGCCTACCTGCTGCTGACGGCCGGCGGCGCCCCGGTCGCCGGCGCGCTCACGTTCCAGGATGACGGGCGGGTGGCGGTGTTCCAGCCGACCGTGCCGCTGCCGTTCGGCGCGACCTGCATGCTTCAGATTCAGAACGGCGCGCGCGACACCGATGGCCAGAAGATGCTGGTGAGCCAGCAGACCACCTTCACGGTGGAATCGCCGCCGACGCTGACGCTCGGCACCGTGTCGCCGCCCGCCGCGGACATCGGCGCCCAGGTGGTCATCGCCGGCGAGGGCTTCAGCCTCTCGCCGGGCGCCAACGTCGTGACCTTCGGCGGGGTGCTGGCGCCGGTCCAGCGCGCCTCGCTCACCGCGCTCACCACCGTGGTGCCGGCCGGGACCAGCGGCCTGAGCCCGGTCAGGATCCAGGTCGGCGCGGCGAGCGCCGGCCCCGCGGACTTCACGGTCCTCGCCCCGAGCACGACGCCGGGGCAGGTGGTGGGCGAGATCTCCGACAACAAGGGCGTGAGCAAGGTGGCGTTCACGCCCGACGGCGCGCGTGCCTACGTCTCCAACACGGCGCGCAACAGCGTCTCGGTCGTGGACATCGCCAGCGCCACGGTCATCAAGGAGATCAGCGTCGGCCTGGGTCCGGTGGGGCTCGCCGTCCTGCCCGACGGCTCGCGCGTCTACGTCGCCAACCGCGGCAGCGACGACATCTCGGTCATCGACAGCGATCCCGGCTCGGCCCGGTACAACACGGTGCTCACCACGATCCGCGTGGACCACCAGCCGGTGGCGATCGTGACCTCCGGCGCCGGGCCCCACGTGTTCGTGGCCAACCAGGGCTCGGGGACGGTCAACATCATCGACGTCAACCCGGACGACGCCACCTTCGACCGCGTGGTCAAGACCGTGGTCGTCGGCTCCGGGTGCACCTCCATCGCCATCTCGATCGACGGCGTGCGGATGTACATCGGCACCACCGCCGGCGTGTCCTACGTCGACCTGTCCTCGCCGGACCTGGTGGTGAAGACCGTCGCCACCGGTTCGGGCTGCACCTCGATCGCCATCTCGATCGACGCGTCCATCGTGCTGGCCCTGCTCACCAACGGCTCGCTGGTGGCGATCGACGCGAGCCCCGGGAGCGCCAACTTCAACAAGGTGGTGGCGACGGCGAAGACCGGCTCGGGGGCCACGGCGGTGAGCATCTCGCCCGACGAGGCGCTGGCCTACGTCACCAGCTCCGACGGCAACGTCGTGCTCGTGTTCCAGATCGCGAAGACCGACATCACCGGGGCGACCTCGCTCGTCCCGGGCGTGGTCGTGAGCCTGACGCTGCTGGCGACCATCCCGGTGGGCCTGGCCCCCTCCGACGTCGTGCTGAGCCCGACCGGCAGCGGTCTCGGGCTCGTCGTCAACACCGGCTCCGGGACGGTGACGCTCCTGAGCTTCAACCAGCCGCCGGTGACGGTGACGTTCGACTTCACGCCCAACTCGATGAATCTGAAGGACAAGGGGGTCGGCAAGACGGTCGACGCCAAGATCGAACCGCCGCCGCCCCTGCGACCCGAGGACATCGTCGTCTCGAGCATCCGGTTCAACGGGCTGGTCGGCGTCGATCCGGATGAGCAGGTCAAGATCGAGGACGCGAACGGTCCGCATCCCAGGCTCAAGGTCAAGTTCGACCGCGCGGCGGTGCTGCTCACGCTGAGCGTCGGCAACAACGTGCCGGTGCACGTGAGCGGGACGATCGGGACCAAGCCGTTCGTGGGCACGGACAGCCTCAAGGTCCAGGCGCCCAAGGTGAAGAAGCCGCACCAGGCCGAGGTGGTGAATCCGCTGCAGGCCTACAACGTGGAGTGGGAGGTCGACACCAGTTCCCCCTCACCGTGGGTGGCGCTGCTCTCCTCGCTCGATCACGGCAAGACCTGGAAGCTGGACGCCACGCACCTGCCCAACAACGGGCAGGCCCGGTGGCTGCCGCCCCAGGTCCTCGCCGACAGCGTCCGGCTGGCGGTGGTCCAGGTCGAATCGGCCGAGCCCGGCGACACGCTGGTCACCGGCGTGATGGCGGTGAGCGACTTCTTCCGGCTCCAGACGCCGGTCGCGGTCGAGCCGCTGCCGGTGCGCCTCGAGTTCGCGCCGATCCGGCCCAGCCCCAGCATCGGCGAGGCGCGCCTGCGGTTCGGCCTGCCGCGCCGCGCCCAGGTGGATCTGGCGATCTTCGACATCCAGGGCCGCCGCCTGGCGACGCTGGTCAAGGGCGAGCGCCCGGCCGGATGGCACGACATCACCTGGGACGGACGCACCGACTTGGGCGGCGTGGCCGGG
>VBPB01000223.1:9675-11832 GCA_005893365.1 Candidatus Eiseniibacteriota bacterium | reverse complement strand
CCACGACGTCCTGCTCGACCAGCCGCGCGCGCAGGATCTCGACCGGGCTCCCCGCGCCGAGCTTGCTGAGAACCTGCCAGTCCTTGCTCATGTGAAGTATTGTCGGCGCATTGATTAAACAAGTCAAGTAACAACTTTATTTTATTGATTCCAGCAAAGCATCGCCTGCGGCGACGCACAACTGTGGCTCTGGCAATGGCTTGGGCGGTCCGAAGCGAGACACGTTTCGAACGAGCGACCTGCGGCGGACGATGGGCTCGCCTCCGCGGCGCATCTTGGCCGCGCGCGACCCGCGGGTCGCGAAGGTGTGCATATGGACGCCAGACGAGGATCTCGCTCAGTGCGTAGTCGACGACCGCGTCGTGCAAGGTCGCTTCAATGACTTCGGGTCGAGACGCAGGATGCAACGGCCCGCGCCAAAACTCCCAGGACCACGCGGCATCCGTCATGAGCATGGCACGCCTCTGGCTTTCAGCCACCGCCCCACGTGGCACGAAGGAAAGGAGACGCGCTCATGCGCAGATTCATCCTCATCACGCTCGCCGCAGTATTCGCTACCGGCGGAGCATTGCTCGGCTACCGGGCCTGGCACGGCTACTCGGACTTGAAGTCCTCGGAGGCGGCGTCCAAGGACTCCTACGCCGTGACCATCGACGCGCTCGCGGCGATCCAGGACAGCCTCGATGCGATCGCTCTCGGTGACCCCGCCGTGCATATGCTTTCCAACAGTCTCGCGAAGGAACAGAGCCTGACCGCGCCGGTCGGCCACGAGGCGCTCGACCGCATCGCCGAGCTGAGAGGAAGCATTCTCCGCAGCAAAGAGCGGATCAATCGGCTCGAATCGGACCTGAAGAGCAGGGGCATCAAGGTCTCGGGCCTGCAGAAGCTGATCGCCAATCTGCGGCGCACCATGGTCGAGAAGGAAGGGCTGATCGCACAGCTCACGGGCACCGTCGATTCGCTGCAGGCTCAGGTCACGAACCTCGCGGTCGAGGTTCACCAGGCGCAGGAAGGACTCCGTGAGCGGGAGCAGACGATCGAGGAGAGGCGGCGCGAGCTGGCGACCGTCTACTACATCGCCGGTGGAAAGAAGGACCTGACGGACTGCAGCCCTCGGGTCACGTCGACGAATCCGTGCTGACGGCGATCGACACGGACCAACAGACCGTCATCCAGATGCCGGGAGAGCGGGCACGTGTCCTGAGTGCGCAGCCGACGTCGAGCTACGAACTCAAGCTCGTGGACGGCAGGGTGGAACTCCACATCAACGATCCGCGCGAGTTCCGCAAGGTGAGGCATCTGATCATCCTGACGACCTAGACGTTCCTCCTAGCGGGCAGCGAGCGTCAGCAAAGGCCTTGACTCCCCGCCCCGCCCGTCGCATGGTCCCGGCACATCTTCCGGGTGCCCATCGAGGGTCATAGGGAAGGGGGTGCGAATCCCCCACGGTCCCGCCACTGTGATGGGCGTCGCGGCACGCCTCCGCCACTGACCGCTGGGTCGGGAAGGCGAGTGTCGCGACCGGAGCCTCGGTCCGCCGCGGGCTCCGGAACGCCCTGAGTCAGGAAACCTGCCCGGAAGCCATCTGCCCGTGACGCTTCGCGAGAGAGCGTCGTCGGCCGTCGGCGTCCGCGCCGCGTCCGCCCCGCCTCTCTTCGAGCGCGGGGCGTTTCGATCGAGAGCGCGCGCGACGCCATGATCGTACCAGGCCTCCTCCTGCTGCTCGCCGGCCCGCCGGCCGACACCGTCGCAACGCCCGGCGCGGCGTCCGCCCCGCGCGCGGCGGCGCACCGCGACAGCGTGCTCATGCTCCCCGAGGTGCGCGTGGAGCGCGAGCGTGTGCCTTCGGAGGCGCAACGCCGCCTGCCCACCGCCTTCGTGAGCGAGCAGGTGGCGGGGGTTTCGGGTCGCGCCTTCGAGACCCTGCCCGATCTGCTGGGCGAGGTCGCCGGGGCCCGCGTGCTGCAGTACGGCGGGCTCGGCGCCTTCAGCACGGTCTCGCTGCGCGGCGCCTCGCCCGGCCAGGTGACGGTCTTCCTCGACGGCCTGCCGGTCACCTCCGCGGGCCACACGGTCGTGAGCCTGGGCGACCTGCCGGCCAGCGCCACCCGGAGCCTCGAGGTGTTCCGCGGCGTCTCGCCGCTTAGCCTGGGTGCG
>VBPB01000223.1:0-9669 GCA_005893365.1 Candidatus Eiseniibacteriota bacterium | reverse complement strand
GACGCTGCGCCTGGCGCGCGGCGCCTTCGGTACCTGGGAGGCCCGCGCCGGGGCGGCGGGTGGGCGCGGCGCCTTCTCCGGCACCGCGCTCGCGGGCTATCAGGCATCGCGTGGCGATTTCCGGTATCGCGACGACAACGGCACGCCGTTCAATCCCGACGACGACTCGCTGAGCACGCGAGTGAACGACCGCTTCGAGTCCTTGACGCTGCTCGGGGCACTCGAGTGGCGGCCGGGCCCGCGCTGGCGGGTGGCGGCGCGCGAGAACCTGTTCCGCAAGGCGCAGGGCGTGCCGGGGGTCGACGTGGTGCCTGCCCTGGCGACCCACCTCTCGCTCACCCGGGCGTCGAGCCAGCTCGAGATCACGCGCGAGGGGGCGGGGGCGGTGCCCACGGCGCGCGTCCGGGCCCGGCGCGCGGACGAGCGCACGCGGTTCCGCGATCCCCATGCCGAGCTCGGGCTCGGCGCCCACGACACCGACGACCGGTTGGGCGGCGACGACGCGGCGCTCGACCTGGCGTGGGAGCGGCTGCCGAGGTCGCTGTCGCTCACCACGACCGCGTCGTATCGGGTCGAGCATGCGCGGCCCACCGACGCCGCGGACGGCGCCCCCGACCCGCCGCCGAGCCGGCGCGCGACCACGGGCGCTGCCGCGATCCTCCAGTGGCATCCGCGCGGGGGGCGCCTCGTGGTCCACGGCGCCCTGCGCCGCGACGCGCTCGCCGACCGGTTGCGGTGGACCGAAGTCGGCGGGCTCGCCCGGGCGAGTGAGGTGCGCCGGACGCTGGTCTCGCCGCAGCTCGGGGTGCGGCTCACGATGCCCCATGGCGTCGTCGGGCGCGCCAACGTGTCCAGCGCCCGGCGCGCCCCCGACTTCCTCGAGCTGTTCGGGAACGACGGCAGCGTGCTCGGCAACCCCGCCCTGCTCCCCGAGCGCGGGCGCGCCTGGGACGCCGGTGGCTCATGGTCGCGGGCGTTGCCCGGGGGGCTCGCGGCGAACGTCGACCTGGCGCACTTCTCCTCGCGCCTCGCGGACATGATCGTCTACCGCCGCTACTCGCAGAGCAGCGTGCGCGCCGACAACATCGCCAGCGCCCGGATCGACGGCGAGGAGCTCACGGCCCGCCTCGAGGCGCCCCATGGCCTCGGGCTCACCGCCGAGCTGACGCGGATGACCACCCGCGACACCGGGCCCTACGCCTTCTGGGCCGGGCGACGGCTCCCGCTGCGCCCCGCGCTGCAGGGAGCCCTGCGACTCGACTGGCGGCACGGCGGATTCCGCGTGGTGGGGGACCTCCAGTACATCGGCGACGACTACCTGGACCGCGCGAACCTCCAGCCCGTCCCCGCGCGCACGCTCCTGGGCACGTCGGTCTCGTTCGCTCCGCGGGGCGGCGCGCTCACGTTCACCGTCGAGGGCAGGAACCTCGGCGACGACCACGTGTCCGACGTGGGTGGCTTCCCGCTGCCCGGCCGGGCCTGCTTCGTCTCGTGCGACGCCCGACTGGGCGCCGGCGAGCGACACCCTCGATGATCCGGAGACTCCGCGTGCCTCCCCTCGTCCGTCGCCTGCTCACCGTCTTCGCCCTGGCCGCCCCCCTCGCCGGCTGCTCGGCGAACCATCGCATCACCTCGCCGTACGCCCTCGGGGCCCACCAGGCGTTCGTCCTCACCACCGACTTCTCGACCGGGGGCCTGAGCGTCATCGACCTCGACACGCGCATGGTGGCGCGCCACGTGGCCAGTGTCCACTCGGACGCCACGCTGCGTGTCCACGAGGGGCTCATCTACGTGGTCAATCGCTTCGGCCAGGACAACATCCAGGTCATCGATCCCGACCGGAACTTCCGCACCGTCCGCCAGTTCTCGACCGGCAACGGCACCAACCCGCAGGACATCGCGCTGGTGAGCGCCGCCAAGGCCTTCATCTCGCGCTACGGCTCGGCCGATCTGCTGATCGCCGACCCGCACACCGGGACGACCCTGGGCACGGTCTCGCTCGCGGCCTTCGCCGACGGCGACGGCCTGCCGGAGATGGCGCGCATGGCGCTGCTCGGCTCGCGGCTGTTCGTCGCCTGCCAGCGGCTCACCAACTTTGCCGCCACCAATCCCAGCGTGGTCGTGGTCGTGGACGCGCTCGCCGACACCGTGGTGGACGCCGATCCCGCCACGTCCGGGGTCCAGGCCATCCCGCTCGCGCTGCGCAATCCGGTGACCGACCTGGTGCTCGACCCGGACGCGCACGAGCTGCTGGTCGGTTGCGCCGGCGACTACGGGGCGCTCGACGGCGGCGTGGTCGCGATCGACGTCACCACGCTGGCCACGCGCACGGTCACGACCGAGGCCACGCTGGGCGGCGACCTCGGCGACCTCGCCTGGAGCGCGTCGGACCACTCGTACGCGGTGGTGAGCGATGCCTCGTTCAACGCCTCGGTGGTCGCGTGGAACCCGACGACCGGCGCCCTGATCGGCCCGGTCTACGCCCCTGGCGGATTCAGCATCCCCGATTGCGAGGTCAACGCGCGCGGCGAGCTCTACGTCTGCGACAACCGCTTCGCGGCACCCGGCGTACTCGTGTTCCGCGCCGGGGCGGATACGCTGCTCGCCGGGCCGCTCGACACCGGGCTCCCGCCCAGCCAGATCGCCTTCCGATAATCGCGCCGGGCACCCGCGCGGCGTTTGCGGCGGGTGCCCGCACTTCGTATCTTCGCTCCGGGTCCAGTCGCAACACATCCCGGTGGGAGGACGCCGTGAGCGGGGCGACCCTGGTCGTGGCGCGGCGCATCGCCGCGCTGGGTACAGCCGTGATCCTCATGGGCCCCGCGCCGGCGCTGGCGCAGGGCGCGACGCTGGCGCGCGACTCGCTGGCGGCCCGCGCCGCGAGCGCTCCCGGCCGCCCCGTCGCGGCGCCCGATACCCTCGCGCCGCGCCTGCCCGTCGTCCGGCGCGACGCGCTCGCCGCGGGCGATGCCGAGGGCATCGCCGCCGCGGACTCGCTCGCCGGCGGCGAGGCGATGGCGATCAACCCCGCCGCTCCGGTCCCAGCCCCGCCGCCGCGCGATTACGTCGCCGAGGCGCGCGCCAACTTCACCGCCGAGAACCGCTCCTACGCCGGGACCCGCACGGCGCTGGGGTTCGTCGAGCCCTTCTACGCGCTGGTGGTGGCGTTGCTCATCCTGTTCTCGGGCCTGGCCGCCAAGCTGCGCGACCTGGCCTGCCGGTTGAGTCGCAGGCTCTACTTCCAAGTGCTGGTGTTCCTCACGCTCTACACGGTGGTCGATTTCGTCCTCGGCTTCCCGTTCGCGTGGTACCAGGGGTATGCGCTCGAGCGCCAGTACGGACTCTCCACCCAGAGCTTCGCCGCCTGGCTCGGCGACGAGGGCAAGGGCGTCGGCGTCACCCTCATCGTCTACGGCCTGGTGCCGGTGCTGTGGCTCATCTACCGCGCCATCGCGCGATGGCCGCGCGGCTGGTGGTTCCCGGTGGCGCTCGGCACCCTGCCGCTCATCCTGGCGGGCGCGCTCATCCAGCCGCTGGTGATCGACCCGCTCTACAACCGGTTCACGCCGCTCCACGATCAGCACCTGAAGGGCCGCATCCTCGAGCTGGCGGCGTGGGGGGACGTCCCCGCGCGCAACGTGTACGAGGTGGACAAGAGCGAGCAGACCGTCAAGTACAATGCCTACGTGAACGGCTTCGGCGCGTCGCAACGCATCGTGCTCTGGGACACGACGCTGCGGGGCATGCGCGAGGACGAGATCCTGTTCGTCGTCGGCCACGAGATGGGGCACTACCGGCTCGGCCACATCTGGCGCGGGATCGTCCTCTACTCGCTGGGGAGCTTCCTGCTCTTCTTCCTGATCTCGCGGTTCGCCGGCGGGACGCTGCGGCGGTTCGGGTCGCACTGGGACATCCGCGAGCTCAAGGACGTGGCCTCGATGCCGTTGCTGGCCGCCATGCTCAGCCTGTTCTCGCTGGTGGGCCAGCCGGTGATCAACGCCTACAGCCGGCGGGTCGAGCACGAAGCCGACGCGTTCGCCGTCGAGCTGACGCGCGACAACGATGCCGGCGCGCGGGCGTTCCTCAAGCTCGGCTCGCAGAACCGCGACGACCCCGAGCCCTCGCGGTTCGTCACGTTCTACCAGTACTCCCACCCGCCGCTCATGGAGCGCATCCGCTTCGCGCTGGCGTACCGGCCGTGGGAGCAGGGCAAGCCGAACCGCTACTTCCACCGGCCGACCGCGCGGCGCTGATGCGGGACCTGCCCCGGGACCCGCCGGCGGCGGGCCTCCCGCCGGTCATGGGCCACGCCGATCCCGGGCGCGTCCCGGTGGTCGCCTCACTGCTGGTGCTGGCGCTGGTCGCCCTCGCGGTCGGCGCCGACGCCTTCCGCATCGGGTTCTTCGCCGACGACTTCCACTTCCTCGACATCGCGCGCCGGCTGCCGCTGGCCCGCACGCTCGGTGGCCAGTACGGCCTGTGGCCGTGGTACCGGCCGCTGTCGCGCGAGCTGTACTTCGCCGCGGTGGCCTCGGCCGGGCCCACGGCGCTGCGGTTCGCGCACGCCTTGAGCTTGGTCTGTCTCTTCCGCGTCGGCCTGCTCCTCGCCCGGATCGGGACGCGGCTCGTCGGCCGTCCCGCCGCGTGGGCGGGGGTGGTGATCTTCCTCTCGTACGGCTTCACCAAGTTCCTGGCCGCGTGGGCGAGCGGCTTCCAGGACCTGGCGGCGATCGTCCTCATCGCGTACGCCCTCGACGCGTATCAATGCGGCCGCACCGGCCAGGCGCTCGCGTGGACGGCGCTGGCG
The DNA here is from genome assembly GCA_005893365.1 of Candidatus Eiseniibacteriota bacterium. Classification (GTDB taxonomy): domain Bacteria; phylum Eisenbacteria; class RBG-16-71-46; order RBG-16-71-46; family RBG-16-71-46; genus WS-11. The sequence continues at coordinate 4,862 of VBPB01000223.1, read as the reverse complement.
CCGTTCGCCAAGGAGACGGGCTTCCTCGTCTTCCCGCTCCTGCTCCTCGCCGGCTACACGACCGACGCCGGCGCGCTGGCGGTCCATCTCCTCGTCCGCTCGGGATGGCACACGGGCGGCGCCATCATCCGCGACGCGCTCACCACGCAGCGACTGCCGGCGACGCTGCTCCAGATCCTGACCGAGTTCGTGAGCCGGCATCCCGCGCCCGGTCCGGGCTCGGTGGCCCTGGCGGTGTCGGCGGGCGTCTGTGCGTTCGCGCTGTTCGCCTACGCCGCGCGCCGCCCGCAGCCGGACGCGCACGAGCTCGCGGCGCCCCCTCCCGGGGGCGTGGCGTTCGTGGCGGGGGCCGCGGCGCTCGGGCTGCTGCCGCTCGGCGTCGCCCCGCTCCTCGGCCTGACGCTCACCCAGGCCTACTACGCCTACCCGGCGGTGCCGTGGTTGGCGCTCGGCCTCGGCGTCCTCGTCACGCGCCTGCCGGCGCCGCTCTGGCGCACCGGGCTCGCCGCCCTGGTCGCGTGGAACGTCTTGGGCACCGGCGTCCACGCGGTGGACTTGGACCGGCCGCAGGCCTGGCGGTTCCACCGCTGGTCGTGGGACGAGGCGGTGCGGCTGAGCGCCGTCACCGGGCGGCTCACCAGCGACCTGCGCGCCACGCTCGCCCATCGACCCGACTCGCTGGTCGTGCTCTACGAGGGGGTGCCGCGCGGCTGCTTCTTCCAGACCGAGGATGGCCCCGCCTCGCGCGAGGCGCTCGCCGATCCCGGCGTGCGCGCCTACTGGGTGAACCGCCCGCCCCGCGACGTCGACGCGGACCGGCTCGCCATCGTCGGATTCGACGCCGGCCGGTTCCATCTCGTGCGCGAGCGCTGGTCCAGCCTCACGGCGGTGCGGCGCGCGATGGAGGCCGCGATCGCCGGCCGCGGTCGGGCGGCCAACGCCCTGGCGCTCTACACCGAGGCCCCGGACTCGGCGGGCTTCGACCGCGGCTACCTGCGCGCCGCCGCCGCCCTGCTCGACGACGGGCCCGAGGGATTCCTCGAAGGGCTGGCGGACCTCGGGCTCGACGACACGCTGGGCTGGAAGCCCGGGGCGCTCGCGGCCCCGATCGCGGTGGTGGACGCGCCGCTGGGCGCGGCCCTCGCGGAGGCCCTGCGCCAGCCGCTCACCGCCTCTGCGCACGCGGCCCTGGCCGACTCGCTGCTCGCGCGCGGGGTGGTGCCGCGGCTGGCCCAGGTGATGGCGGCACTCGGCGGCGAGGAGGAGGCGGCCGACGAACTGGCGGCGCTGGGCAAGGAGCGGCACGCGGGCCCGGTCGCCGCCGAGGCGCGGCGGGTGCTCAAGGCGTTGCGGCGCGCTCGCGAGGGCACGCCGCGCTAGCGCCGGCTAACGCAGGACCGCGAATCTCCGCACCGCCGTGCCCGTGGCACTGGTGAGCCGCGCCAGGTAGACGCCCGCGGCGGCCCAGCGTCCGCCGCCATCGCGACCGTCCCAGTGGCACTCGTGCCGCCCGGCGGGGAACGCCTCATCCGCCAGCAGGATCACGCGGCGGCCCGCGAGATCGAAGACCTCGAGCCGCGCCGCGCCCGCGCTCGGGAGCGAGAAGGCGAAGCGCGCGCGGGTTCGCACCGGGTTGGGCGCGGGGGCCGCGAGCTCGAGTCGTGGCGCGGCCGGGCGGTCGCCGACCGCCACCTGCGAGGGCTGGGCCGCCGGGTCGTAGACCACCACGCGCAGCGAGTCGAAGTCGAGGCCGGCCAGCCGCGCGCCCGGATCGGAGAGCACGCGATAGCGCAGGCGCACCGCGGTCCCCAGCGGCCCGGCGAAGCCCGAGAGATCCGCGCGCTCGCCGCGCCACAGGTTGCGGGCACCGTCGTAGACCGGCTTGCCGTTGGGCTGGACCCCGCCGGTCCGGCCGAGCGAGGTGCCGGTTCCCGTGAGCGGCACGTAGGTCACCCCGTCGAGGCTCGCCTCGATCAGCCCGCAGTCGTAGTCCGACTCGAACTGCCAGCGGGCGTCGAAGAGCGCGTAGGCATGGACCCCGGCCGACAGGTCGAGGGTCGCGATGCGGGTGAGCGGGTTGTTGGCGGTGTTCCCGTAGGCGCCCATCGGACTGTCGGCGAGGTAGCGGCTGGGATGTCCCGGGTCGCCGCTGACGATCCCCCAGGTTCCCGGCGTCCACTGGCCGAGGCCGGAGGAGGCGTCGTCGGCCGCCACCACCGTCGGCACGCCGCAGAGCAGCTCGACGGTGTCGCGCGAGAAGAATCCGTCCGGGGCGCTGAAGTCGGCGCGGAAGCGGAGCAGCCGCCCGGGGGTGACCGTGTCGTCCACCGCCACCAGGAAGGATCCGCCGTCCGAGGCATCCGCACTCGTGAGCGGCGGCAGGGTCGGATAGGTGACCGCCCCCGAGACGACCGAAGCGCCGGGGGAGAGCGAGGCGAGCGTGGCCTGGAGGCCGGGGCCGGCGTTGCCGCTGATGCCGCGGTGGCGCGCGCGCAGCGTGACGAAGCGGTTGACGCCCGCGGTGAGCGGGCCGCCGACCACGTCGGCGCGCTCGACGCGCACGAACGGGCCGGCGATCGAGGCCACGTAGTCGGAGATGCGCAGCGTCTCCTCGGCCAGCGGCACGATGCGCGACGGCACCGGCCAGAAGCCGTCCCCCGGTCCGCCCACCTCGGGGGTCCAGGTGTAGGCGCGGGGCTTGAGCACCGTGTCGCCGTAGGTCCAGTCGTTGAACTCCCCGTTCACCGAGTACAGCACCCGCGTCGCCTGCCCGGTGGTGTAGCCGTTGCCGAGCGACATGTCGTCGTTCCACTCGTAGAACGTGTTCGAGTCGGGTGCCGCGCTGACGGTGTAGCCCCACGGGTTGAGGATGAGGTCGCTGTAGGTGTGGAACGAGAGGCCGGTCTTGGGCTGGAGCGCGACGACGATGTCGCGCTCGGCCTGGGTCTCGGGCTCCGAGAAGGCGCTCGGCCCCCGGTAGGTGTCGCTCGACATCGAGCCGCTCGAGCCCATGTTGTCGAGCCCCCACTGGTAGCCGTAGTTGCGGTTCAAGTCCACGCCGTCGCCGCCGGTCACCGTGCCGCTGAGGTCGTTGTCGCGGAGGTTCTTGCGCCACATGCCGCCGCCGCCGGGATTCGTCGTCTGGTTCTGGACGTAGCCGTCGGGGTTGACCACCGGGACGATGTAGATGATGCGGTGCTCGAGCAGGTAGGTGGCGACCGGATCGCTGCCGTAGCGCGCGAGCAGGTCGTCCACGAAGTAGAAGAGCGCCTGCATCCCCTCGGGCTCGCGCGCGTGGGTGAGGGCGTTGTAGAAGACGACCGGGCGGGTGTCGGGTCCGAGGATCGGCTTGGCGATCCTGAGGCCCCAGATCGGCCGCCCCTTGACGGTGGTGCCGAGCGTGTCGAGCTTGTCGGCGATCAGGTCCTGCGTGTCGCTGGCCACCAGGTCGTCGAGCTTCATCTTGACCTCGGCGAGCGTCCAGTAGCCGCCCATGCTGCCGGAGCCGAACGGCGGCAGCGTCTCGGTGCGGAAGACGCCGTCTCTGCCCGCGGCGCTGCGTACCCGCCGTCCGCGCGGTGTCGGCCGCGAGGCCAGATCGGCCGCGGCGCGCTCGGCCGCGGTGCGGCCGGGATCGGCGTCGATGAGCGTGACGCGCCCACCGAGCCGCGCGAGCGCCGCCTCGTCGCCCGGCCACTCGAGGATCCGCACGCGGCCTAAGCCGTGCACCTCGATCACGTCCAGTCCGGCCTCGAGCACCGCCGTGAGCGGGGCGGAAGGGCGTAGCTCGACGTCGACGAGACGCGGATGCGGCACGTCGGCCTGGGCCTGGACGGTCGTCGTGAGGACGACGGCGAGCGCCAGCGTGAGCAAGGATGTGAGGGCAATGGTGCGCGGCACGCAGCCTCGGCGATGGAGAGAGGGCGATGTTGGACACCAATGCTACCATGCCCGCCATGTCGACACGCGTGGTCTGGCTATTCGATATCGACGGCACCCTGCTATTCACCGACGGGGCCGCGCGAGATGCACTCTCCCTTGCCATCCGCGACGAGTTCGGCGTCGCGGACGACCTCCGCGACATCCCCTTCGCCGGCCGGACCGACCCGCTCATCCTCGCCGACATCATGACCAAGCACGGTCTGGCGTTTCGCAACGGCGAGGAGTCCCGATTCTGGGCCACGGTCTACGCGCACATGGACGCGCTGATGACGCCGGGGCGCGGCTATCTGTTGCCGGGCGTGCACGGACTCCTGGACGACGTGGCGGCGGAGCGCGCCTGGGTGCCGGCGCTGCTCACCGGCAACACCGCCGAGATGGCGCGCATCAAGCTCGGGCATTTCGGCATCGCCGGGCGTTTCGCCTTCGGCGCCTACGGCGAGGAGGCCCCGGATCGCAACGCCCTGGCCCGGGTGGCGGTCGCCCGCGCGTCCGACCGCTTCGGCGTGCCCGCCGAGCGCTGCATCGTGGTGGGCGACACCGAACACGACATCGAGTGCGCCCGCGCCGCCGGGGCCCGGGTGGTGGCCGTGGCGACCGGCGTCCGCGACCGCGAGTTCCTCGCCGCCCGCGGCCCCGATCTCCTCATGGACGACCTGTCCGACCCCGCGCCCTGCCTGGCGATGGCCAAGGAAGTGGGGGCGTAGGCAGCCCGACTTGCGCCGGCGCAGGTGCCCCCCAACGCGCCCCGGGGCGCGTTGGCCACGACTCGCCCTAGGGCGAGTTTGCCGCCCGACGGATTGCGGTGCTATCCTCAATCTCCACCATGACTTACATGCTGCAGGCCTGTTTCATCCCAACATGCCCCGGGGCATGTTGAGCCTCCCCCCGCCAAGAAACCCCTGTTTGCCACGTCCGGGCTG
>VBPB01000222.1:8070-10863 GCA_005893365.1 Candidatus Eiseniibacteriota bacterium | reverse complement strand
TAAATGATAGGCTTTGGAGTAATCCCTATCATTCGTCGTCTCCCCGTCCCGCGCGCCGCTCCCATCACCTGCGGAGCCTCTGAAAGCTAGCCGGGCCCGCTCGCCGCCCCGGCGAGCAGGCGTCGGGTCTCCGCCACGTCGCCCGCCATCGCCGCGACCAGGGCGGCCACGCTCTCGAAGCGCAGCTCGGGGCGGAGCCACTCGACGAACTCCACCGCCAGCGTCCGCCCCACCAGGTCCCCGCTCCAATCGAGCAGATGCACCTCGAGCGTGCGGACCTGTCCGTCGAACGTGGGACGCACCCCGATGCTCATCGCGGCGGGATGCCACCCCTCCTGCCCCGCCACCGAGGCCAGGACGGCGTAGATGCCGTCGGCGGGGAGCAGGCGCTCCTCGTGCAGCCGGAGGTTGGCGGTCGGGAATCCCAGCTCGCGGCCGCGACCGTCGCCGGTCACCACCGTGCCGGCCAAGCCGTAGCGCCGGCCCAGGAGACGGCCGGCCTCGGCGACGCGGCCGGAGCCGAGCGAGGCGCGGATGCGGGTACTGCTCACCGGGGCGCCGTCCATCATCACCAGCGGCACGGCCTCCACGTCGAAGCCGCGCGTCTCGCCGATTGTCCGCAGGCGCTCGACCGTGCCGGACCGTCCGCGGCCGAGCGCGAACCCGTCCCCCACCACCAGCGCCGACGGGGCGAAGGGCGCCACCAGGTGGCGATCCACGAACGCCTCCGGCTCGAGCGAGGCCAGCTCGCGCGTGAACGGCAGCACCTCGAACCGGTCCATGCCGAGGCTCTTGAGAAGCGCGCGTTTCTCGCCCAGCGGCGTGAGCGGCGGCGGGCTGCGGAAGTCGCCGCGCGCCAGAACCACGTCCGGATGGGGATCGAAGCTCATCACCACGCAGGGCCCGCCCTCGGCGCGCGCTTTGGTCCGCGCGAGGATGGCCTGGTGGCCGAGATGGAGGCCGTCGAAGACGCCGATGGTCACGACGGTCCGACCGCGCCCGCCTTCGGACCCGCCGCTCAACCCGCCACTCAATGCACCACTCAACGCACTACCCGCACCGCCCAGGGGAACACCACCTGCGGGCAGGCCCGGACCCGCCCCGGTCGCTCCGGGTCGGCGAGCAGCTCGCCCAGTGCCAGCGGCCGGCCGGCCTCGTCGCGCAGCACCACCGAGCGCGCGCCACCAGCCACCGGCGCCGCCCCGGGCTCGACCAGGGGACGGCCGCCCGTGCCGATCGAGGCCGCCGCCGAGCCGTCGAGCGTCACCGCGGGCAGGACGCCGAGGGCCTCGTCGAGCGGCGTGCCGGCCCGGCGCAGGACTTGGTCCAAGGGCAGCGCCTCGAGCTCGGGGAGCGTGACCGAGTGATCGAGCCCGAACGGCTCGCTGCGCAGCCGCCGCAGCGTGACGATCGCCGCCCCGGTCCCGAGCGCCATCCCCAGGTCGTGCGCCAGCGTGCGGACGTAGGTGCCCGAGGAGCAGCGCACGCGGAAGGTCGCGTCGGGCAGGGCCACGCCCAACCACTCCCAGGAGGCCACGTGCACGCGCCGGGGCGCCCGCTCGACCTCGACGCCCTGGCGCGCCAGCGCGTGCAGCCGCCGGCCGCCCACCTTGAGCGCCGAGACCATCGGCGGGATCTGCTCCAGATCGCCGGTCAGCGCCACCGACGCCGCGCGGAGCCGGGCCTCGTCCACCGTGACCGGGCGCCGCTCGAGCACCTCGCCGTCCAGGTCCTGGCTGCGCGTGATGACGCCGAGGCGCAGCGTCGCCTCGTAGGTCTTCTCGCCGCCCTGCCAGACCGGGATGGCGCGGGTCGCGGCCCCCATCGCCACCACCAGCAGCCCGCTCGCCGACGGATCGAGCGTGCCGAGGTGTCCGGCGCCGGGGCTCTGAAGCCGCCGGCGCACGCGCATCACCGCGTCGTGCGAGGTGAGGCCGGGCGGCTTGTCCAGGCACAGCAGGCCGTGGAAGGGCGCGGCGGCCTCGCCGCCTGGCGCGTGCGTCGCGGCGGGCGCGGGCTCACCGCCGCCGGCCGCGGCGGGGACGCGCCGGCTCATTGCTCCTCGTCGCCGTCCGCGATGGGCTCGCCGTTGGCCAGCCGGCGCAGCAGCTCCTCGACGCGCGCGCCGCGCTCGATCGAGGTGTCGAGCAGGAAGCGCAGCTCCGGCATCTCGCGCAGCCCGAGCCGCGGCGCCAGCTCATGCCGGATGAAGCCGGCCGAGTGGGTGAGCGCCTGGAGCGCCTTCTGGCGCGCCTCCTCGGGGGCCAGCATGCTCACGAAGATGCGGGCGGTCGAGAGGTCCGGGGTCACCTCGACCTCGGTCACGCTGATCATGCCGGAGAGCCGCGGGTCGCGCAGCTTGTCGGCCAGGATGCCGGCCATCTCGCGCTTGATGGTCTCGGCGACTCGCTCGGGGCGGATCCTCATGCCTGTTGCTCCTGCCAGTCCAGCAGCTCGGCGCCGGGCGTGGAGTCCACCAGCTGCCGCACCGACTGGAGCTGCTCGTCCACCTGGCGACGCTCGCCCGACACTACCGCCACGCCGAGGGCCGCGCGCTGCCAGAGATCCTGGTGATCCACTTCGGCGACCGCGGCGTGGACGCGGGTCCGGATGCGGTCCTTGAGTCCCCGGACCACCGAGCGCTTGTCCTTGAGCGACCGGGAGGCGGGGATGTGGAGCTCGACGCGGACGATGCCGACGAACATGGGTCCGAGTGTATCACCGGGCACCCGGGAGGGCGGTCGCGGGCGTCCGACCGGCGGCGTGCGGGGCCGGAACGGAGTCCCGCCCCGG
>VBPB01000222.1:0-8055 GCA_005893365.1 Candidatus Eiseniibacteriota bacterium | reverse complement strand
CCTCGATGCCGTCGCCGACCTTGAGGTCGTTCATGCCGTCGAGACCGATGCCGCACTCGAATCCGCTGGCGACTTCCTTGACGTCCTCCTTGAAGCGGCGCAGCGAGCCGATGCGGCCGTTCCAGACGCTGGTGCCTTCGCGCAGCAGGCGGACCTTCGCGGTGCGGGCGATATCGCCGCTGGTCACCCGGCAGCCGGCCACCGTGCCGGACTTGGAGAGCTTGAACACCTGCCGCACCTCCGCGGCCCCCAGCACCACCTCGCGGATCTCCGGCTTGAGCATGCCCTCGAGCGCCTGCCGCACCTCCTCGACCACCTTGTAGATGATCTCGTAGAAGCGGATCTCGACCTTCTCGCGGGCCGCCAGCTCCCGGGCGCGCGCGTCGGGGCGCACGTGGAAGCCGATGATGATCGCCCCCGAGGCGGCGGCGAGCAGCACGTCCGATTCGGTGATCTGGCCCACCGCCTGGCGGATGATGCGCACCTGGACCTCGCTCGAGCCCAGCTTGCCCAGCGACTCGGAGAGCGCCTCGACCGAGCCGTCCACGTCGCCCTTGAGGACGATCTTGAGCTCGCTCACCGCACCCTGCGTGATCTGCGAGTAGATCTCGGTGAGCGAGATGGTCTTCGCGGCCCGGAACTCCTGCTCGCGGTGGAGCGCCTGGCGGCGTGCCGCGATCTCGCGCGCGTCGCGCTCGTCATCGTGGGCCTGGAACAGGTCGCCCGCGGCCGGCGTGCCGTCCCAGCCCAGCACCTCGACCGGCGTCGAGGGCCCGGCCTCCTTCACGATCTTGCCCCGCTCGTCGAACATGGCCCGCACGCGCCCATACTGCTGGCCGGCCACGAACGCGTCACCCAGCCGCAGCGTGCCGCCCTGCACCAGGACGCTGGCGACCACGCCGCGGCCGCGCTCCAGCCGCGTCTCGAGCACCACACCCTTGGCCCGGCGCGTCGCGTCGGCCTTGAGATCGAGCAGCTCGGAGACCAGCAGGATCATCTCGAGCAGCTTGTCGACGTTGGTCCCCTTCTTGGCCGAGATCTCGACGCAGACGTTCTTGCCGCCGTACTCCTCGATCACCACGCCGTGGTTGGCGAGGTCGGACTTGACGCGGTCGGGCTGCGCGTTGGGCAGGTCGATTTTGTTGATGGCGACCACGATCGGCACGTTGGCCGCCTTGGCGTGGTCGATGGCCTCGATGGTCTGCGGCATCACGCCGCCGTCGGCCGCCACCACCAGCACCACCAGGTCGGTGGCCTGGGCGCCGCGCGCGCGCATGGCGGTGAAGGCCTCGTGGCCGGGCGTGTCGAGGAAGCAGATCTTGCGGCCGCCCGGCAGCTCGACGTCGTAGGCGCCGATGTGCTGGGTGATGCCGCCGGACTCGCCGGCGATGACGTTGGTCTTGCGGATGTGGTCGAGCAGCGAGGTCTTGCCGTGGTCGACGTGCCCCATCACCGTGACGACCGGGGCCCGGAAGGTGCGGTGCTCCTCGACCTCCGTCTCGGTCGCGACCGCCTCGTCCTCGCCGTACTCGGCCACGAACTCGACCTGGAAGCCGAACTCGTCGGCCACCGCACTGATCGAGTCCTTGTCGAGCCGCTTGTTGATGGTGGCCATCAGGCCGAGCCGCATGCAGGTGGTGATGACCTCCTGCGGCTTGACCTCCATGAGGTTCGCCAGCTCCGCCACCGTCATGAACTCGGTGGCCTGGAGCTTCTTGCTCTCCTCGACCGCCACCTCGCCGTCGCCGTCCTCGCGCCGCCGGTGCCGGCGCCGGGCACCGGTGTCCAGGCTCGCCAGCGTCTTGCGCACGCTCTCCATCACCAGCTTGTCGTCCACGGCCTTCTTCTTCTTGCGGTCGCGGCGCCGGGGCCCGCGCGCGAACGGCGGGCGCGGGGCGGACGGTGCGGCGGGACGTGCCCCCCCCGGGGACGCCGGGCGCGGGGACGCGCCGGCCGCGGGCGCGCTGGGTGCCACCGGGTGCGCGACGGCGGCGGCGGCCGCAGCCGCCGCGATCCGGGCGCGCTCGTCGCGGGCGCGCTGCAGCTCCTGCTCGTGCTTGCGGGCCAGGTCCTCCTTGACCGCGGTGGTCTCGTGCGCCATCTCGGCGCGGATCTTGTCCACCGTCTCCGGCAGCAGCGTGCTCATGTGGTTCTTGGCCTCGGCGCCGAGCCGGCGCACGATCTGCAGCACCGCCTCGCTCGACATGCCGAGGTCCTTGGCGACCTCGTAGACGCGCGGCTTCTTGGGCGCGGGGGTCTTAGGCATCGGGCGTCCCTTCCGGGGCGCCGCTCGCGGGCACCCCCTCCGACGCCGGCGCGTCCACCGCCGTCGCCTCCTCGGCAGCCGCCGGCTCGGCCGGCGCCGCGTCGGTCGCGGGGGCCTCCGGTGCCGCTTCCATCTCGGGCGTGAACTCCATCTCGGCGGCCAGCGTCTCCGCCAGCACCGGCGGGTGCGCGGCCAGGTACTCGGCCGCCGCGGCCAGCAGCTTGGCCGCGGTCTTCTCGCCGATGCCCGGCGTCTCGATCAGCTTCTCGAGCGGGGTGGCGGCCAGCTCGTGCACGGTCTCGATGCCGGCCGAGATGAGCTTCTCGGTGGTGGCCTCGCCCAGCTCGAGCTTCTCGATCTCGATGCGGTTGGCGCGCTCCAGGTCCTGGCGCTTCTTCTCCTCGGTCTTGGAGATCAGATCGATCTTCCAGCCGGTCAGCCGTGCCGCGAGCCGGGCATTCTGGCCGCCCTTGCCGATCGCCAGCGACAGCTGGTCGTCGGCGACGATGACCATGGTCCGCTTGTCGGCCTCCTGGACGCGCACGTCCATCACCTTGGCCGGCGAGAGCGCGCGCGACACGAACACGCTGGCGTCCTGCGACCAGGGCACGATGTCGATGCGCTCGCCGCCCAGCTCGCGCACGATGCTCTGCACGCGCGAGCCCTTGAGCCCCACGCACGAGCCCACCGCGTCCACGCGCGGGTCGGTCGAGTAGACCGAGATCTTGGAGCGGAAGCCGGCCTCGCGGGCCACCGCCTTGACCTCGACGATGCCCTCGGCGATCTCGGGCACCTCGCTCTCGAACAGGCGCTTGAGGAAGTCGGGATGGGTGCGCGACAGGATGACCTGCGGTCCCTTGGCGGACTTGTCCACGTTGATGACCACCGCGCGCACGTAGTCGCCCTGGCGGTGGTAGGACCGCGGGATCTGCTCGCGCGCCGGCAGGAAACCCTCGGAGTGGTCGAGCTTGACGATCACGTTGCCGCGATCGACCTGCTGGACGATGCCGCGCACCAGCGAGCCGATCTTGTCCGAGTACTCCTTGAAGACGCGCTCGCGCTCCGCCTCGCGCACGCGCTGGATCAGCACCTGCTTGGCGGTCTGGATGGCGTTGCGGCCGAACTCCGCGATCGGCAGCGGGAAGGTGAGCACCTCGCCGAGTTGCGCGTTGGGCTGGTGGGCGCGCGCCTCCTCGAGCGTGAGCTGGAGCGCCGGATCCTCGACGGTCTCGACCACGGTCTTCTTGAGCGCGACGGTGATGGCGCCGGTGTCGTTCGAGAACTTGACCTCGACCTCGGCGGTCAGCCCGTGCTTCTTGCGGACGGCGCTGGCGAGCCCGGCCTCGAGCGTCTCGACCAGCAGCTGCCGGTCGACGCTCTTCTCGCGCGTGATCTGACTCAGCGCGTCCAGGATCTCGTAGTTCATCGCTTGCTCCCGCCCTTGCGCAGACCCGCCCAGGGGTCGACCACCAAGTGGGCGGCCTTGACCTCCGCCCACTCGAACCAGTACTCCATGCCTTCGTCGATGCGTATGCCGGCCCGGCCATCGCTCGGGCCGAGCAGCTCGCCCTCGAAGTTCCGTCGCCCGTCCCGCGGGACGGCGATGGTCAGGGCGGCCCGCTGGCCGGCGAACCGTTCCACCGCCTCCAGCGTGCGGATCGGCCGGTTGAGGCCGGGGGAGCTCACCTCGAGGTGATACGACCCCGGCACCGTCTGATTCATCTCGATACAATCCGACAAGCGTCGGCTGAAGCGCGCGCAGTCCCCCACGCGGATGCCCCCCGGCCGATCGAGGAGGACGCGAATGGTGCGCCGACCACCCTGGACGATGAACTCCACGTCCACGAGCTCGAGGCCGTCCTCGTCGGCGAGCGGACCCGCGAGCTGGCGAACCTCTTCTCGGACTTCCAAATCGGACTCCCGGATAAGACAAAAAACGGAGTGGTCGCGCCTGCCCCACTCCTGTGCCGCAGGGTACCTGAAACCGGGTGGACCGGGCAAGTGGCGATTGGGCTAGGGGCGCGGTCCCGGCGGCCCCGGGACTAAGGCCGGCGGCGGCGCCCGGGGATGGGCGGCGGCCGGGTGGCCGGTGGCCGCGGCGGGGTGGCCCTGGGGCGGCTGGGGGCGCCGAACCCCGCCTCCGACAGGCGGCTAGCGCGTCTGGGTGAGGGGGCTCGCGTACACGAGCCAGGCGGCGACCCGGGCCACCTCGGCCAGGCTTTTGGCCGAGACCTGGTCCGGAAGGTCCCGATGGGTGTGCCAGGCCGGGTAGTCGAAGTCGATGATGTCGACCGCCGGCACGCCCGCCTCCATGAGCGGCACGTGGTCGTCGGTGAGCCGGTGGCGCGGCGCGTCGAAGAAGCCGTGGGCGCCCGTGGCGCGCGCCCCCTCCAGCACCATCGCCACGAGGTTCGCGGCCTGCTCGGCCGAGCGCTGCTCGGGATGGATGGCCAGGTCCTTGTCCCCCACCATGTCGAAGAGGAACGCCGCCGTCGGCCGCGCCGCCCCGAGCCTTCGTGCGTAGCCGCGGGCGCCGAGCAGGAACTCGTCGGGCTGGTCGGCCCGTCCCTGGTCCTCGCCGTCGAAGAACACCAGGTCCACCGCCAGAGGCGGGGCATGGCGCGACATCACCTCCGCCACCTCCAGCAGCACCGCCACGCCCGAGCCCGCGTCGTTGGCGCCGGGCATCGGGTCCAGGCGATGGGCGCTGTCGGGATCCTGGTCGCACCACGGGCGGGTGTCGTAGTGGGCGCACAGCACGATCCGGCGCTCGGCCGGCGTGCCGTGCCCGCCGACGGTGAAGCTCTGGCGCTCGACGCGGCCGCCGAGCCGCTTGAGCTCGGCCGCGATCCAGTCGCGCACCGCCTGGTGCCCGGGCGTGCCGGGGATGCGCGGTCCCGCCACCACCTGATGCTGGACGCGCGCCAGCGCACGCGCACCGTCCACCTCGTAGCGCGGGCGCGAGGCGCAGGTGGTCGCGGCGGCCGCGGCGGCCAGCGCCACGGCGAGCACGGGGCCGCCCTGGCGCATCAGAAGGTGAGCTGGGCGCGCAGCTCGATGCGGATGCTGCGGCTGATGATGTCGCGCTGCAGGTCGCGGTTCTGGCTGAACCCCAGCTCCGCGTTGCCGGTGACGTTGTTGCTGAAACCGTAGGAACCGGTCGCGTTCACGCTCAGGCGGTCCTCCGAGATCGGGTTGATGGGCCGGTCGATCCCGGCCTGGCGGGTCTCGCTCTTGCGCCGCGAGTAGGTGGCGGTGAGCCCCATGTTGATGTTGGTCTTCACCGTGCTCTGCTTGCCGAGGAAGGTCACCTTCTGGCCGCGCGTGTAGTTCCGGCTCAGGCTCAGGTCCACGTCGGTGTTGGCGTCGGAGGCGATCGAACTGCCCACCTGCCGGTATTCCGTCACGGTCGCGCGGTGCTGCACGTGCAGCTCGGCGCGGGCCCCGTTGCGAAAGTCCCCGGTGAGCCCGAGCAGCGGCCGCCACTCCTCGTTGGTCGAGATGTTGGTGGGCGTGTCGCTGTTCGAGTACTCGGTGTTGCGGTTGCGGCTGTAGGTGGTGCGCAGCCGCGGGTTCGAGAACACGTGCTTGAGGCCGATCGCCTCGGGCAGCTTGCCGTAGTCCACGTCGAGATCCGGGAACTGGACGCGCTGCGAGCGGTTCGGCACGTCGTTGACCTCGGTGCGGTGCCACCCGAAATTGGCCTGCGTCTGGATGCTCGCGTCGTAGGCGAGCAGCAGCCGCGTGCGAAGGCCCGCCCGCCAGTCCTGGGTCTCGTTCGAGGCGTTGCCGAACGCCGCCTGCACCGAGCCGGTGGAGTCGGGCCTGAGCCCGGGATCGCTGGTCAGGCCCCACATGTAGGCGAGCCGCGGCGCGCCGGCCAGACGCGTGAAGCCGCTGCTGCGCGTGACGCCGGCGTCCATCGTCACCGCCCCCAGGCATGAGGCCAGCGACCTCAGGAAGGAGGGCCCCGCCCGCTTCAGCGTGTCGCGGGGGGCGGCGCGTCCCCGCGCCACCAGCTGGTCGAAGGGGAGCCCCCAGCTGGCGGTGAAGCTCTCGGCGTTGTTGACCGCGCGGATGCTCAGGTCCTTCGAGAGCTCGGGCCCGTTGTTCTGGAAGTAGCTGGCGTTCCAGCTCAGCTGCGGGGCCAGCCACCGGCCGCGGTTCAGCGAGTAACGCGAGTCCATCGACTGGTTCCAGGTCACGACCTTGCCCAGGTTGATGAAGCCGATGTGCTCGCGGATCGGGTCCGACAGCATGAGATTGCGCCGCGCCTGGAACTGGTGGTGCAGCAGGGGGTCGAACGGGCGCGTGTCGGCGCCGAAGTCGATGAAGGCGGTCCGCCCCTGGGTGATGTTGCGCAGCACCAGCGACCCCGAGCCGTCCCGCAGCCGGTCGTAGGTGCGACCCTCGGGGATCGGCACCGGCAGCAGCTTGCGCGGCGAGATCGAGTAGCTGACGCCGGCCGAGAGCGCCCGCGACGTGTCCACCGACGCCGGATTGAGGTTCACCGACCGGGCCTGGCTCAGGTTGGCGGTGACCCCGCCCAGTGTGTAGCGCAGCAGCGGATGGGAGCGCTCGCTCCAGGTCCGCTGGTAGCTCACGCTGTACGAGCGCGACCCGGACTGGCTCTCGCTCGCCGCCGCCAGCGCGCCGGTGCGCAGGACGTCGTCGCCCGCCGTGTAGCGCGGCTGCGCGCGGCTGCCGGTCACGTTGACGCTGATGGGCAGCAGGATCCCGGTGCCTTCGAAGAACCGGTGCAGGTCGAACCCGGCGTTCACCGTGTAGGTGCTCGACCGGTTCCCACTGCCGCGGGTGTCGCCGACCTGCATGAAGTCCTCGTCGCGCGCGTCGTAGGTCACGTTGTAGTGCAGGAGATTGGCCATCCGGCCCGTGACCGTGAAGCGCTCGGCGGTGCCGCGGTCGCGCGCCACGTCGGTGGCCCGGATCTCGTCCAGCCACACGCTGCCCGAGGAGGTGACCACCGCGGTGTCCAGGTTCACCACGCCGAACGAGATGCGCCGCAGGCGCGTGAACGAGGGGCGCCCCTTGACGACCAGGGTGACGCCGGGGGTCTCGCCGGGCGCGATGATGGTGTCGCTCAAGCTGTAGCGCGGGTCGACCTTCAGGTTGGAGAGGTCGGTGAGCTTGAGCTTCACCTCGGACCAGTTGATGGCCCCGGGATGCGACGAGGGCGGCACCGGGGCGCGGTACTCGTAGAAGTTGAGCCCGTGCTCGTCGGAGGCGAAGCGCACGAAGTAGAAGAGGTTGCTGGTCACCGGGTCGTAATTCGGGATCTCCACGCCCGCGACGTAGAACTTGAGCGTCCCGTAGCGCGAGTAGTCCTCGTCGAGCGAGAAGGATTTGTACGCCTCGAGCGAGTCGCCGGGCAGGAGCCGCGTGAACTCGAGCGCCAGCGACTGCTCGCGGCGCGTCTGGTCGCGCGCGCCGTTGCGCGTGGTGCCCGGGTCGAACGGCGGCGTGTAGACGTCCGCGTTGTCCACATTGTTGACCGCGTTGAGCGTCATCGTCGTGCCCGAGCCGGTCTGCGCAGGGGTCAGGTCGCTGGTCACCCAGCGGCTGCCGACGATCTCCATGCCGCCCAGCATGACCAGGGGCCGCTGCTGGTTGGTCGCCTGGTCCTCCAGCGGGTCGTCGTCGGTGTGGGTGATGCCGTCCAGCCACACCCGGACGTGGCGGGCGAGCGTCAGGTCCGGCGATCCGAACCGGACCCGGAGGCTGTCGGTGATCGGGATGCGATAGCGCCGCCAGCCGTTGTCGGCGGGGAT
>VBPB01000221.1 GCA_005893365.1 Candidatus Eiseniibacteriota bacterium | reverse complement strand
GGCCCGTGCGATGGCGGACACCCAGTGGGTGCATCCCCGCGCGCGCGGGGAAACCCGCGGCGATCTCCGCGAGCTTGTCGGTGAGCAGGGTGCATCCCCGCGCGCGCGGGGAAACCATTGCTCGGCCAGCCGAAGCCCGATACGACGCGGGTGCATCCCCGCGCGCGCGGGGAAACCTCTAGGATTGCGCCTATTTTTCGCGGTTCGTGCGGCACCCCTTTCGGCCGCCCGCAAATTGTAGACTCTCCTAGAGCACGAGGTGACTTGCTTGATGATGGACCGATTTGTTGCGATCGACGTTGAGATCGCCTCACGCTTCCCAATTCGCATCTGCGCGATCGGCGCGGCACGACTCGAGCTCGGACAGGAAACGAAGAGCTACTACTCTCTGGTCGCCGTCGACGGCCACGTCCGGTTCACTCATGTCCATGGCCTCACGGCCGCCGATCTCGTTGGTGCTCCGTGCTGGCCAGAAGCCTGGCACGGAGTCCTTGCGGTTCTGGGCGACATCCGCACGGTAGTGGCCTTCCGAGCGAGCTTCGATCGAGGTGCAATCTTGGCGATGTCCGGCCGCCACGGAGTGCGCCTCCCGCGCCTTCAGTTCGTCTGTGCCGCTGAAATGATGAAGGCGCGATACGGATGCGAACTCAACCTCCGCGCATCGCTTGAAGTCTTGGGTCTTCCGTTTCCCGGCCGGCCGCACGAGCCTCTTGCCGATGCGCGTGCGGCTGCAGCGATCGCGGTCGCCTGCTCACGCGGCCCGCCCGCCAGATCACGGTGTGCTATTCAGTTTTCACAGAGCCGCCGCCGTCGGTCCGATCGAGCCACATGCCATCCAGTTCGACGAATTCTTTTTTGGGCCACCCCAGAACACGCACTGCCTGACCGCTTGGCTCTTGCCTCTCGCGCCAGGTCATTAGCACACCGCCATCATCGGGCAGCACACCGGCCCACTCGCAGCAGACCGCCCACACCCGCTCCCTGACTGCTTCGTTCATGTGGGGACTCGTGTAAACACCAGGCGCGAGCTCCAGCATGCAACTCGCGAGGAAGCCGCGATACCGGTCAGGAGCGTTGCGCGTGACGACGACGGTCATGCTCATGTCGGGGCCATTTGCGGGTTCATCGCTGTCTTGCCGTCAAACAGCGACTTGATGCGGTCAATCATCGAAGGAATCACTTGATCGTCCCTGAGCGCGCGAGCCGCGGATCGGCGTGCATGTCGTTCGAGCGGTTCGTTCGGAATTTTTTCAAACTGTTTCACCGCTCGAAACGCCGCCGGAACGCACACGCTCTCGCGGTAGAGATCCGCGATATCCAGGCAGAACGCGCTGCTGGAGTCCTCGTGAATAAAGCCGAGCTGAGGGATCGTCGACGTCGCCGCCACCGCGATCATCGCCGCGGCGCGAATCGCTGCAGAGGCGTGATTGAGGGCCTGATTCACGAGATTCGTTGCTTCTGGGTCGTTTCGGTCGTAGCGCCGACCGGCCCAGTTGATTCCGAACTGACGGGCGAGGCTCCGGTACAACGTCTTGACCCGCGCACCCTCGATGCCTCGCAGCACGTTGAGATCCGCGGAGGGCAGCACTTCGCCGAGACGCCAGCCGTACATCCGCCGGGCGATGTGTAGCCGTTGTTCCTTGTCAGACCACGCGCGGACCTGCTCCCGGGCCAGCGCGCTATCGTCCTGGCCGAACGGCATCGACGCGTAGAACCGCACCCCTTCCTCACCAGTCGCGACGAGTCCAGTGCCGTGGCGCGCCAACAGGCGCATCGCGTCATGACTGACCGTCGATCCAGGCTCGAGGAAGATAATACTCACTGTCTGAAACGGGACACCGTAGTCGCCGGATGCCAAGTCCTCACTGCCGGCCGTGCGGAAGCGCAGCGTGCCGTCCTCAACCGTGAGGTTGCCGCGCCGCAACCATAGACATCCGTGGCGATCCGAGTGAGGCACCCGCGCAGTTTCGAGGCCAAGACGTCCTTTCAGCACTCGCCCTCTGCTTATACCGCGTGAGTGGTTCCCGGCGGTACAAGGATCAGCGCGCCGAAGCCGAAGGCGCGGTGCCGTCCGACTCCATGCGCCAACCACTCGTGGAGGCGTTCGCCGTCAACCACTACGAGATCGCCTTCGAACCTCACGTCTGGCCGCTCGAGGCGGCTCGCCTTGCGCCCACGGCCCTGTGTGCGTCTGACTAGCCGCTCGCGCAAAATGGCGGCAACACGCACCCGATCAAGAGTGACACCTGTCGCGTCCGGCTGGTTGACCTTCGCAGCGATCCAATCGCGATAGACCTTCTCCCTGGCCACGGCGACGTCTTTGCCTACCGCGAAACATCGGGCCAGGAATGCGTCGATCTCCGCGCCGGCCACATGGCCATTCGTCGCTTGCGCGAGGCGCACGACGGGACATGCCCGCAACAGAAACCCAAGCCGTCGTCCGGCTTCGAAACGCGGCATCCCCTTGCTCGCCACGCTATCGAGATCGGTTATGGCCGCCAGCAGCGATGGATCGCCAAACGCACGTGCGTGCTCGACCAGTCCTCGTTCTCCCGCTTCCTCGGAGAACAAATGGAGCGGGCGCATGTTCCTGCCACAGTTCACGCATGACGCAGTGGCAGAGGTACCCGTCATCGAGATCACGCAGCGGGATTGCTCGGCGGCGTGCAATTGTCATGAGCTTGTCCGGGCGCAGCGGGATCTTCACGAGGTGAAGCGACTCAGGCACCGTTCGCCTCCGGCGGGTCCACGTGCCCCTCACGCATCAAGCGGCGCCCGACGTGCACGCGATTCCTCCAGTCGCGCTCGTCGGTGACGGGAACGATGCGCGAGTCGCCGCTGGAGGTCGTTGCGTCGTCGCCGTCCCACCAACACGCGGGCAATGGCCCAGGATTGGCGCGTGATGCCCTCGGTATGGACGCCAGCACGCTGACGAGCGACGCCCCGTGCACGGCGTCAAGAAGGACCGGTGCAGCAGGGAGACAACACTTGCGTCCGATGAACAGAGGGCGCGCAGGCTTACGTAAAGCCTCCGCAACATCGTCGGATGAAGGCGCCTCATCGCCAACAAGCGTGAGAGCGACCGTGTGGATGCTGTCGGCGCGATAGTGGCGGTACCGCTGGTGGGTCGCTTCGCCGCTGGCACCGCCGCGGGGGGCAATGCGACCGCGTGTCGTCCAACCGGCCTTCTCTGGCAGCATCCAGTCCTTTCCGAGGCCAACGGTTTGATAGTCGACGAGCGCCTCTCCTCGTCGATCAATGCGAGCTGCGTAGCGGAGGCGTTCCTGGAGCGTTTCGAGCTGGTTGACGTCACGATGTTCCCACCCAAGCGCATTTGCGAAGAGACCGGTGAGCATCGACAGCGCCGGAAACGCCTGCACAACGCCGTTTTGATCGATCGCCGGTGCGCCGTACTCATTCGAGGACCTGGTCCTTCGTCCAAGCTGCCAGCTCCGTGAGCGTCATCTTCTCTTCGAACAACCCATCGGTGGCCAACCCGGCGTGCGCACGGCGCTCGTTTTTGCCGTACATGGCGTCGAGATCTGCAAGATGCTGCTGAATGGCCGCGTAGGTGTTGTGCACGAGATTGCCAGCGGTGCGAACCGGCTCGATGAAGGCGTTCTGCAGCGTGCGGGGCTGTGCGCTGCCGCCTTCGGCAAGAACCAGGTGGCTGTAGGCGTAGGGAGCGGTCGAGCCCTTCTTGGCACCCGGACTCACCGTGGAAACGATGTGCACGAGTCGTTCGACGACGTCGCCTGCGAGCGTGCGATTGTCGCCGAGGTTTGCCAAGAGCCCGTTCACGTCAACGACCACGTAGCCGTAGAACAGACCACTCGTGAGCTCGCTCGCATTGATGTGCCCCGAGCCCTGCTCGCCTTCCTCCCGAATGAGATCGTCTATGGCCGTGAAGTAATCGCTCTCCGCCATCTGGCTGTGAACGGTCATCGCATGTGCGACGTGGATCGCCGCGTCGGTACGAGACAGAATGTCCCCGGTCACCATCCGCCCGAAGAGTGCAGCGCCGAGCCCCGCCTCGAGCGAGCCCGGCTTCAGGGCCTTGAGGTTGTTCTTCAGTTCTTTCTCATCTGTAAGCCGGTCGATTTCCTTCTCGACTTGCGCCGGGATACCTTTGGCCGCCGTGATGGCGTCGAGAGCAAGCTGGCACAGGTAATCGAGCTCCGGTTTGCCTAGCACCGTGACCTGGGGTGTCGCTGCGGTTTTCGAGCCAGAAGACGCATCCTGATCGCTCTTCTTCTTACCACGTTGTTTATCCGCCTTCTCCTGCTTGGCCTCACTCCCGAATACCTTGGCGACGATTTTCTGCGCCGCGAGAACCGCGACATTCCGCTCGACACCTTGTTTCACAAGGGGCTCGACGACAAAGCGATCGAACGCGACTCGCGACCGAACGGACTCGGGCGCGTCAATTGATTTGAGACTGTTCTCGCCATCATAGACTCGCCAATGGCGCTTGAGGCACTGCGATGAGATGCGAGTTCGAACACCACCGCCGAAGGGCATCCGCTTCGCAAAGCCTGCGTCGTCTCGATTAAGCAGCGACGCCGGATAATTGGTGAGCGTGTGGATCTGAAGGAAGCGGGAGGACATTCGCATCTCCTTTGCTCAGGCAACGAGTCAGCGGCTCTCCTTGCGGGCCAACGAGCCGTAATAGTCGCGCGCGAGATGCCGGCGGACTGGCTCGTCGTTCGGTCCGCCCGCGGACAGGATGAGTTGCGCGGCGCCAGTCCAATCGACCGGCGTTCCTTTTGCAGCCAGGAAACGCGCCAACGTTGGCAACTCGTCCGCCAGTCGGTCCGCATCTGCGCGGACCAGGCGGGCGAATCGCAGCTCCGAGTACTGTGCGTCCGCCAACACATCCCCAAGTCGCATCCCAGATTCGTGCAGCGTCCGGAGATGAGCGAGACCCGTCACGATCGCCGCCCAGCGCGTCTCGAGCTCGGCACGCGCGTCGGCGGCGCCAGGCAGATGCGCATCGAGCACTAGACCCTCGAGCTTGAAGAACGCTGCCTCCGGATACCGGGGATCCATGCGGCGAAGAGCGGCGACGTCGCCTGCAGTGATGACGCCTCCGCTGCGAAGTAGCACGGCGATGCTCGCTATCAACGACGGCAGGCCGACGGTCTCAGCAGCCGGCGCCCGGGCGTTCATGAGGTTGCTCCCGGAGAGATCGCCTGTGCGCTCGCGGCGTCCGGAAAAGCCCTCTTGAGACATGCCTTGAACATGCGCTCGGCGTCGCTGATCGCTTTGAGCCTACGCGCGTCGGCCGTGCCCGATCGATCGATGGCGCGCTGTAGTTCCCCCCAGCCAAGCTCCGCAATCAGTTGCTCAAAGGCCAACCGCGCGTCATCGTCCGCCATCCCCAGCGTCTGGAACAGATGGTCGAAGAACAGGTCATCGACGCGCGCATCGAGGTCATCGGGCATGAGTTTTCCTCCCAGCGCGAGCTGTTTCAGTGCTGGATAAAGCACCTTGTTTCGCATCGTCGCGGCTGACGCAACCCGCAGAGATGCTCGCCGGCCCAATACTGCCCGGCCATCGAGCTCGCCGAGCTTCCGACGTACCTCACCGGCCAGAACCAGCGTCCGTTCATGGAGCCCCTCCGTCTTGCCCTGCCCGCGGGCGAGCGCCGAGGCGAGAAAGAACACTGGATCACCGTCGGTGGCCCGAGACTCTTGTGCCGCCGCAGGCTCGAAATCTCCCTCGAAGAGCAGTCTTGTCAAAAGGCGATAGTCGAGACCGTTTGGGCCCACCGTCAGTGCTTTATGGGTCGCTCTCTCAATGGGTATCCATGGATCTCCGACATCGCCGGTGTCGATCTCGGGAAGGCAACGCCGGGCCTGGGTCGTCGTGTAGAGGCAGGAAACGCGAACGCCGTCCGCGCGACAGCGAACACGCCAGCACACTTCGATAAAGTGCGGCGCCAGGTCGTGCATCGCCAGAGACGTCCGACCATCCCACGACTCGGTCCATACCAGGGCCAAACCGCCGTCCCGGTAGCCGCGACGGAGAAGGGCGGGCCACAACTCGATCAAGACGACAACATCACGCAGGAATCTCGAACTGAGAAACTGATTAGCGGCTAGCCCGACGCGCGCACGGTTCCCGTATCCCCCGTTCATTCGTGCGACCCGGTTGTAACCGCGTCCCGGGTAGCCCTGCATCGTTTGCAGGGTGCAGAGGGCGTACACCCATGCTTCCGGTTCATCACCGTGCATCAGCCCGGCCTTGACGTCGTGGCCCTTCGCCGTGGCCAGTACGTCGATATCATCCGGTGACTCGCAGATTTTCCAACTCTCAATCTTTCCCTCCGGTATTGACGGCTGGAAAAGCGCCGGCTTTGAAAGGTCGGCGATTGCGAGGCTCCAGGGCTCGTTCGCACCGTTCGTTAGCGCCGAGAGCAGGTCTCGCCATGCGTCGTCGGAGATCCGCGGATCCGACTGACCCGCTCGGTGCAGGGCGATGGCCGCGAGCTGGGTCAAGAACATGCACCATGGATCCAGTTGGTGTGTCCGAACTCGCGGGAAATCCCCCAGCTCGCCGCTCCCGAGCCGCGCAAGCAGTCCGGGCAGCGTTGTCTTGCTCCGCCGCCGCTGCGCGTCACGCCACGAAAGGATCGGCTCTACCAGCAGGTCATGGGCCATCGTCGTCGGAGCGTTCCTTAGATCGTGCCTTGTCCGGCCGCAACCCGAGGCGATCGTACACGAACGCCATCCCGCCGAAACGAAAACGTGTCACGCCGCCGGCGCTCGACACGTTCTCCGCGAGCTCGGCGTCTGACGGCACCTTCGCCACCCACCAGGCCCGCAGCACAAGTTCATCGACAGCATTGCCGAACGGTCCTAGAACGGGCGGCAAGAAATGCACTAGACGATCGCCTTCACCGAGGCGCGTCATGATGTGCTCCTCGCTTGGAAAGGACATCTCCGCGTAGGGCTTCGACCAATCAACCAGGTTGAGCTCTCCCTGCCGTTGGTGACCGCGTTCAGTGCCTATCACATGATTGGTGTGCGCCTGCCAACGACGTCCGCCTTCGTTGGCGATCGACGCAAGAATGCTCGAGTGAAGACTGCTCTCGACAAGGTGGCGATTCATCTCGGGAATGCGCCACTCCTGATGCTTCTCGATGAGGCGCAAGGTCGCTTCAAGAATCCGCAGATCAGGGTACACCAGGCCAAGCCCGTGATGGTTTCGTGGAACGCCGCTGTCACCGAGGAGTACTCCGAGGTCGCGGCATGACGGGACGATGACGAACCCTCGCGGCTTCTCGAACCCCTCTGGACGCGACCGCTCGTGGCGATGCAAACGACCGAGCCGCTGGAGTAGCACGTCGGCCGGGCAGACGTCGGAGAACATCACGTCAGCATCGAGATCAAGCGACTGCTGAACCGTTTGCGTCGCGACGACGACGCAGCCGCCGTCGTGCCTGTCCTTCCCGATCCGTGCTTCAAGTGCGAGATCGAGCACCTGGCGATCAGCTCGCGCGAAGCGTGCGTGATGCGGCGCGGAGACGCCCGAGCAGGTGAACAGAATGTCGCGGCCGGCGTTCGCATGGGCCAACTGCTCGATCGCTACCTGCGTAGTTACGCAGTCGTTCACGGTGTTCCTGATCACGAGAACCTTGGCGCCGCGCAGTGCCGCGGCAAGGGCCTCGCGAGCCAGCGCCTCCGGATCCTCGAGCCACGGTCGAATCTGCAGCTCTATTGCTCGACCTAGACTGTCGCTCGCGATCGCAACAGTTTGCTCGAGGTGACCTCGGTGAGTGATGAGCGGGTATGGCGTCGCCTCCGCCTCCGCGAGGGGCGGCGGCTTCAGATGTTCTCCAGGCGCACGTAGTCGGGTGCGCGCTTCGCTGCCTAGCGTCGCCGAGAGCAGGATCGCGTGACCACCGGCGGTCCAATGCCGGGCCAGCACGTCCTCGAGAATCCTTGTCATGTACGCGTCCGAAGCATGTACCTCGTCGACGACGAGCAGGTGACGAAGGAGCGTAGTCGCGCGGAGATGCGCATGTCCGACCATCAGAGACGACAACAGCACTTGGTCAACTGTGCCGACCACGATGCAGCCGGCGAGAAAGCGTTTCGGGTTCTCGGCCGCCCACCCACGGAAGCGAAAACGCCCATGGTCCGGCCACAGCACCTCGAAGGGCGGAAGCCTTTCACCTTGGACGTCGTCCACACGAGGGTAGCCAGGGACCGCGAGAACGACAGCGGTTGGCGTCGCGAACGCTCGCCGTGCTGCTTCATACACACGCCGATGCATTTGAGTGGCAGCCGAACGAGTCGGGAGCACGAAGTACAAGCCATCAACGCGGCCCGCCTCGAACAACGACACGAAGCGTGCCCCCTGGAGGGGAGCGATGGCGAGGGTGCATCCCCGCGCGCGCGGGGAAACCCGGGGAAGATAACCATCAGGTGCGACGCGCTCAAATGGTTCTCGACTCAGAGTCCGTCCTGCTGGCGAGCGGGAAATCCAGCGCCATCGCAACCACGGCTTCGCGCGCTTTTGGGCGAGCGAACTTCATGCGATCGTCATCTTGTGCCTCGCTGAACTGGAAGAACCTGGTGTCGGAACCCATCCAATCAGCGAGCATCACGAGACCCGCGAATGCATGCGAGAAAGCTGGAGCATCCGGGAGTGCAGAGTCGTCCGCTTCAAAGGCTTGAGGAAACCAACTGCGACAGCGCCCGAGAAGATCCTCCGCGCCAACACGCGGGTTCAAATTTCCGCGAGGCGTCCACCAGGTCGCTTGCCAAGTCGTGTCCGCCATGGCATCCGCGTGGTACGGTCGCCCGTGATGGCAAAGGGCCGAGACGAAGAGGGCCGTTGTGCCGTCGCCCCAGACGGCAAGTTCATCCATACAAGAGAAGGGACCGCGACTACGAAAGAGTGCGCCGAGAGCTTCGATCACGTGACCGGCGATCGTCCCCAACTCCGGCCGACCCTTCGCCTGGAATCCAATGTTCAGCTTGCCGATATCGTGGAGTGCTGCCAAGACGCAGAGTCGAGCCAACCCGACGTCAGTGAGACGCTTTCCGGCCAGTCGAGACAGCCGCTCGCGCCAGACAGGCAGTCGCAGCAGTGCCTCGACAACGGCGGCGACGTCCGCACAGTGATCCGCAAGCGGGTGCCACTCGAGCAGACTTGTGTCATCGGTTGGGCGACGGAGTTTGCCCCAGAAAGTGGTTGGTTCGCCCCGCAAGTGCGGTCTCGGATGCCCGTTGCCGGCAGCCCGGTATTCTGTCACGTCGAGCGTTCGATGGCGGGATTGTCCGACGCCAAGCGCGCCGTTCGGCGGAAGGCGGGGAGACTGTCGCGCAACACCGCGCTGGACACGACCTTCGAGCTCGAGCCGTCGAGCGCCGTCTCGTTCCGAATCGAGCCCCTGCAGTTCTATTTCACGCGATCCGGCGCACTGAAATCGCCCGGCAGATCGTGCAGTGTCTCGCGCAGAATCTCCACGACGGCGCGCCGGTCGGCCTCGGACAGCCGCGCGTACTTCGGGCTCGTGTCACGCCCCGAGAGAACGTCCCACATGCGGCCGTAGATGGCCCTCCGCACGTCGATCGGTAAGGCGCCAAATGCGGTCGAGTAGACCATGTAGCTGCAGGGATACTTCAGCAGACGACGTTCGAGGTCGAGTTGCCGCAACGATCTGCCCCGGCTGTCGGCCGGGCCCTGCGCGGCAAACTTCTCGGCGAAACCCGCCGTACCTTTGATCGCGGCGGTGAG
>VBPB01000220.1 GCA_005893365.1 Candidatus Eiseniibacteriota bacterium | reverse complement strand
CTGCATGGCGTCGGGCGGGAACCACCAGCGCAGCGGCTCGAGCGGCCAGAGGCTCTTGGCGAAGCCCACCCGCGCGGCCTGCCCGTCGCCGTCGGCGTCGCGGGTGTCCTCGGCGTGCAGGATGCGGTAGGCGCGCCCATGCGCCTCCAGCATGTGCGCCATCACCGCCAGGGCGGCACTGGGGTCGCGCTGGCACGGCGGCCAGAGGCCCTCGGCGTAGGCGTGGAACGCGTACACCTCGGGCTCGTTGATGGTGCACCACCAGTCCACCTCGCCGCCGTACTCGCGGGCGCAGAAGCGGACGAACTCGGCGAAGCGATCGATGGTCTCGCGGTTCTCCCAGCCGCCCCGGTCGGCGATCCACAGCGGATTGGTGAAGTGGTGGAGGGTCACGACCGGCTTGAGCCCGTGGCGGCGCAGCGAGGCCAGCACCGCGTGGTAGTGCGCCACGGCCACGGCGTCGATGTGCCCGCGCTCGGGCTCGATGCGGCTCCACTCCAGCGAGAGGCGGTGCGCCCGGTGGGCGTCGGCGGCGGCGAGCGCGAAATCCTCGTCGAAGCGCTGGTAGTGCCGGCACGCCTCGCCGCTCACGGTGCCGTCGCGGATGGCCCCCGGCTGCTGCTCGAAGCGCCACCAGTCGTTCCAGCGGTTGCCGCCTTCGACCTGATGGGCCGAGGTGGCGGCTCCCCAGAGGAAGCCGTCCGGGAAGCGATGGACGACGCCGCTCACCGCACGGGCGTCCGGCTGGGCTCGCTCACGCCCGGCAGCCTATCATGTCGCCATGGGAGACTCGGTCGCGGTGTCGCTCGCCGGCGGATGGGAACGGTGCGTGAACCCGGCGTGGCTCACCGGGTGGCACCCGCGCGCGTTCGACCTCGAGGGCGGGACCACCGAGGTGGTGGTGATGGGCGAGGGGCCGCCGCTGCTGCTGCTGCCGCCCCTGCCGGGATACAAGGAGGCGTGGGTCGGCGTCGCCGCGCGGCTCGCGCGCCGCTTCCGCGTGATCACCTTCGACCAGCGCGCGCGCTTCGCCGGCCCGCCGTCGTGGGCGGCGCTGCTCGCCGACCTCGAGCGGGTGGCCGACGCGTTCGCCATGGGCCCGGCGGCCGTCGCCGGCCACTCGCTGGGCGGAGCGCTCGCCCAGCGCTGGGCGCTGGCACACCCGGAGCGGGTCACGGCGCTGGTGCTGAGCAGCAGCTTCGCGCGGGTGGCGACCAGTCGGGGGCACTGGCGCACGCGCTACCTGGAGCAGCCGCTGGTGCTCGCCTCGCAGCGCTGGCTGCCCGAGCGGCTCGCCGCCCCGCTGGCCCTGCGGCTCGCCGCGCGCCGGCGCTGGGTCTTCGATCCGCACTGCGACGCGCGCATCCTCGCCTTCGTCCGCCACGGCATCCGCCGGCTGCCGCTCAGCGTCGGGCCGCGCACGGTGCGGCTGGCGTTCGACCACGACACGAGGCGTGAGCTGCCGCGCCTCGCCTGCCCGACCCTGGTCGTGGTGGGGGAGTGCGAGAGCGCCTGGTCGCGCGCCGCGTCCGACGAGCTGGCGCGCCTGATCCCGGGCGCCGAGCGGCGCCTCTCGCCGGGCGTCGGCCATCTGCACCTGCTCTCGGGGGCCGCGTGGCTGGCCGAGACCGTCACCGCCTGGCTGGCCGCGGTGCCGGGGGTCGGCGCCCGCGTCTGATTCGGCGGTTGCGCGCGGCCCGCCCAAGTGGAAGCCTTGGACGCATGCATTGCGCGGTGACCCTGCGGCGCGAGGGGGCGAACGTGGTGGCCGTCTGCGCGGATTTCCCGGCCTGCGAGGGCCGGGGTCCGACGCGCGAGGAGGCCCTCGCGCGCCTGCGCGAGTCGCTGCTGTTCTGGCTCGAGAGTTGTCCGTGTGACGTGACCACCGGGCCCGGGCTGGTGCTGGACGTCGCGCGCGACGAGACCCGGAGCTAGATCTCTCGATCGCGAGCGAGCCTCGGGAACACCACCCGTTCGCCCCGCGCCGTGACGCTTCCGCCGCGCCATGCTAGCGTGGGCCGGGTATGTCCCGCCCCGCGCCCGGCGAATTCCTCATCAGCCGTTTCAGCGCTCTGCGCCACCGCAACTTCCGCCTCTTCTGGTCGGGCCAGCTCATCTCGCTCGTCGGCACCTGGATGCAGAGCGTGGCGCAGGGCTGGCTCATGCACCGGCTCACCAGCTCGGCGCTGATGCTGGGCATCCTCGGGTTCGCCCAGTTCCTGCCGGTGATGTTCCTGTCGCTCTACGCGGGCGTGGCCGCCGACCGCATGGACAAGCGCCGGCTCATCCTCATCACCCAATCGGCGGCCCTGGTCCAGGCGGCGCTGCTCGCGACGGTGGTGACCCTCGGCATCGTGCAGCCGTGGATGGTCCTGGCGCTGGCGTTCGTCTTCGGCATCATCAACTCGTTCGACCTGCCGGCGCGCCAGTCGTTCCTGGTGGAGATGGTGGGCAAGGAGCACCTGCCCAACGCCATCGCGCTCAACTCGGCGGGGTTCAACATCGCGCGGGTGTTCGGGCCGGCGGTGGCCGGCGTCATCATGGCAACGGCCGGGGAGGGGGCGTGCTTCTGGCTGAACGCGCTCTCGTACCTGGCGGTGATCGTGATGTTGCTGCGCATGGACCTGGCGCCGTACGTGGCGGACGACGGCCGCAAGGGCACGCTCTCGACCCTGCGCGAAGGCGTGTCCTACGCGCTGGAGAGCCGGCCGATCCGCAACCTGCTCATGCTGCTCGGGCTCATCGCCGGGCTCGGCTTCCAGTACATGGTGCTGCTGCCGGTCTACGCGCGCGACATCCTGCACGCGAGCGAGAAGGGGTACGGCCTGATGGTCTCGGCCTTCGGCCTGGGCTCGCTGTTCTCGGCGGTGCTGATGACGCGGCAGCAGGACCGACCGACGCTGCGCCGCAACCTGCTGATCGGGCTGCTCAGCGCCGGGGTGGGCATGGGCGTGTTCGCGTGGTCGCGCTCGCTGCCGCTCACGCTGGCGATGGGATTCGCCGCGGGCTTCGGCCTCATCCTCTACGTGGCGAGCACCAACACGCTGCTCCAGCTCACCACCGAGGACCGCTTCCGGGGCCGCATCATGAGCCTCTACACCTTCATGTTCATCGGCACCGCCCCGATCGGGGCGCTGATGTGCGGCGGGATCGCGCAGCGCTGGTCGGCGCCGGTGGCCACCAGCGTCTCGGCGGCCGTGCTGCTCGCGGGGGCGCTCTGGGTGTCCTACCGGCTGCGGGTGCTGGCCGCGCGCGCGGCGGCCCGGTCGGAGGTGCCCGCGTTCACCGAGAAGCTGGGCTAGCCGCCGCGCCGGCGGCGCGGTCCGCCGGGTGCTCGATGCTCGCGTACAACGCGCGGAGCGTCGCCGGATGGTGGACCGCGACCGTCGAGGCCAGCGCCGTCCGCCAGATCTCGGAGCGCGGGAGCCGCGGGCGGCGCGGCCCCCAGGGGAACTCCGGATCGCGCCGGGCGTGGTCCAAGGATGCCAGCGCCCAGAGCGCGGGCCACAGGCAGAAGAGCCGGTAGCGCACGCGCCGGGTCGGGATGAGATCGAGGTAGTCGGGCACCCGGGCGAGGGCGGCGCGCGCGCGGGCCTCCAGCCGGCGCGCGACCGCGGTGCCGCCGGGGCCGTCACGGTCCACGAGCTCGCGCGCGGTGACGCCGGCCTCGGCGAGCCAGCTCGCCGGCGGGTAGCAGCGCCCGCGGCGGACGTCGACCGGCCAGTCGAGCAGGATGTTGGTGAGCTGGAGCGCCTGGCCCACCACGGGTGCGGCCGCGATCCGCCGCTCCTGCTCGGCGGCGGTCCCCGCCCCGTACTCGGCGGCGAACAGCCGGGTGAGCATCACGCCGACGCAGCCAGCCACGATCCAGCAGTAGTCGTCCAGCTCGTCCTCGGTGTCGAGGTAGGGCGTAGCCTCGGGCCGTGACGCGGCGCGCGCCGCGTAGCGGCCCATCCCGGCGGCCAGCGTGCCGACGCCCCACGAGAGCGCCTCGGCGTGAGCCCGCGGCAGCGCATCGCGCACGCGCAGGAGGCGCGGCAGGTCCGCCACCAGCGCCAGATCCAGGCGGTCCGGACCGAACGCGCGCGCCTCCTTGGAGAGGCTCGCCAGCGCGCGCGCGTCCCCCGAGAGCGACTTGAGGAAGCGATCGAAGCGGTCCTGGATCGCCGCCGGCTCGCCCGGCCACGAGTCCTCGAGTGCGTCGGCGGCGCGGCACAATAGATACCCGGTGCGCACCGCGTCCCCGAGCGTGCCGGTCAAGACCTGGGTGTTGAGCGCGAAGGTGCGCGAGACGCGGGGCAGGGCCGCGCGGCAGTACTCGCGGTCGGCCGGGTCCGCGAGGCGGGGAACGGCCGGGGCCGGTGAGGCGGCGAGTGAGGGGTTCATGGCGTGGGCGTTACGGTAGCACCGGCGCGGGCCGCCAGGGAATCGCGTTCAAGGAACTCGAACACGTGCAGGTCGAAAGGATTCAGGATGAAGTGGGATGCCAGCACTTCTCGGTATCGGCCCCATTGCGGGGGCTGGCTCCCAAGCAGTTGGGGGCCGACGAATGTGAAGGCCTTGGCCCCGGCCCGCTCGAGTTGTTCGATGGCGTATGCGAGATCGTCCTCTGTGTCCACCAGCAGGACCACCTTGCCCGCCCGCAAGATCGCCAGCGCGGCCTCCTGCGGGACCCACCAGACGTTGGTCAAGACGTAATCGCCAGGGAGACTTGCCATGCGCGAAAGTGAGATGGCCTTCTCGCCCTGGATGCGAATGTGATTCGCCGCGCCGACCGACTGGGTGGTGATGCTCGCTCCGATCAATACCCCGGCAACGGCCCGCCGCAGCCGCCTGCGCGACCGCGTCGCCTTCATCTCGACCTCCTCGCCATTCGAACACAGCAGGCACACCAGCAGCGGAAACACGGGGAGGAGGTAGCGAGGGCCCCACTGGGGGCCAGCGTCGTTCGGGCACAACAGAAGCGTGCCGGCCGTGAAGCAGACAGCGGTAGTCCCGACCAGTCCCCGATCGGGAGACACCACACCCTCCCCAGAACGTCCCGTGGATTGGCAGAGGGCGAAG
>VBPB01000219.1:543-9905 GCA_005893365.1 Candidatus Eiseniibacteriota bacterium | reverse complement strand
TCAGCGCTTTCACGTCGGCGCCCGACATCGCCTGAAGCGCCTCCATCTGCTGCTCCGCGAGCTGCATCGCGATCGTGCGGCTGCGCGAGTTCGCGGTGACCTTCATCGCCATCACCTGCGCGCCGGTCAGACCGATCAGGCCTACCGCCAGGATCGCGAGCGCCGCCATCATCTCGAGCAGCGTGAAGCCGTGCTGGGATCGGGATCGCGTGCGCATCACTGGGTCCACGCGTTACTCGCGCGGTTGAAGGCGTGCACGCGCGTCGCCCCGAGCGGCGTCAGCACCGCCGCGACATCGCGGTTGCCGTTGTTCAGGTAGACCGCCCCTCCGCCACTGCCGACGGCGCCGAGGTTGCAGCTGGAATCGAAGGCGAGCGGCATGCCGTCGGGGCGGAACATCACCCAGCGGGCGTTGCCGCCCCCGTCGTCCACGAAGCTCGCGCCGCTCGTCATCGCACCGGCGCCGGCATCGCTCGGCACCTTCGTGCCCGCGGCGTATACGCCATACACCACCTCGGGCGCAGCGAAGGTGTAGGTCTCGAAGGTCTCGCCGGCGTCGATCAGGCAGTTCTGGTTGGCGGTGCCCGGCTGGCCGTCGTCCAGCACCAGGATCGGAACCGCGTTGCCCAGTGCGTCGTGGAGAGTGTTGCCCTGTGCGTCCGTGCCGAAGAAAACGAGGCGCACGTTGCCGGTGCGGCGCGCCTCGCTGCGCGCCCGTGCGAGCGCGCCGTCCACGACGCGCGCCGAATCGGAGAGGCGCTGCGTCGCGGACCAACGCGCGAGTGCCGGCACGGCGATCGCGCACCCGACCGCGATGATCACCAGCACGACCATCAGCTCGAGCAGAGTGACGCCTCGCGTTCGGGAATCAGGCTGGGACACGGAGCTGTACTCGCTTCGCCGGTAGCCCTCAGACGAGGAGCTGCCGGCTCTCCTTTTCGGCCAAACCACGGGAATCATTAACCTTCTGCCCCATGGCCGGCGCGGGTGACGCGCAGCCATGCGCAGGGAATTGTGCAACCCGGCAGAACCCAGCGGAGCGCCGCCGGGCTCCTACAAGGGGCTCGATCTGCTAGGGCCGCGACCTTTGCCGATCGTCGCCGCGCTCGGGCTTGGCATCGGGATCGACGGCCGCGGGAGCTGCGGTAGCGGTGCCGGCGGAGACTTCGAAGATCTGGCGTCCCGCGCCGCCCTCGAGGTCGTTCACCAGTACCGTGACCGACCACGTTCCGGTCTGGCCCGGGGCCGGCTGCCAGGTGATCTCACCAGTCGCGGCGTCGATCTTCATGCCCTCGGGCGGGCTCACGAGCTGGAACTGGAGGTTCTGCCCATCGCCGTCCGGGTCCTCGGCCTTCACCTGGTAGCGGAATACGCCATCGGCGCCAGGCGGGCCCGGGCGCGAAACCACGTGAGGCGGCGCGTTCACGACCAGGAGCTCGGGCGAGGCGAGCCCCTCGCTCTCGTCTTCCCCGTCGGAGGCGAACACCACCACGCGCACCTTGTCGCGGCGGCTCAGCTTGGAGGTGTCGAGCGTGGCACCGTCGGCGATGGCCGGGCGGCCGTTCACGCTCCACTCGTAGCGGAAGCTCACCCGGTCGCCGTCCGGGTCGCGCGCCTCGGGACGCACTACCAGCCGAACGCCCACCAGCACGCCGTCGGGCGGCTCGATCGTCAGCTTGGTGAGCTTGGGAGGCAGGTTGCGCACTTCGCTGGACAGCTCGACGGCGTTGTTCTCGTTCCTGCCGTCGCTCGCGGTGACGCGCAGCCCGATGCGCTGTCCGCGCGAGGCGCCCGTCAGCACGAGCTTCGGCACGTCGATGTCGAGCCGCTCGTCTCCGAGCGTCCATTCGTAGCGGAGGAAGATCGAGTCGCCGTCGGCATCGGAGGCGTCCACGACGGCGCGCACCGTCTCGCCCGTGCCCGGCTTCTCGGGCTCGAAGCGCACGCTGTGGATCTCGGGCGCGTGGTTAAGCGCGGGCGCACCAGCCCTGTCGCCCTCGGCAGGCACCTTGGCCTGGACTGCCTCGCCCACAGGGCTGGGTAGGGGTGCGGGCGCGGGATCGCTGCCGCAGGCGGCGAGCGCGAGCAGCATCGCCGCAGACGAAACCGCCCCGGCCGGACCTCTGCATGCCCTCCGCCGCATGGGGCAGAGATCGGCGGTCGCCCCGAAGGCCTTTAACGTTGCCGATGATCTGAAATTCCCCGGGATTCGAATCGTCGACGCCCACCGGATCCGCGAAGTGGTGCGCGGGGGTGCTCGCCCGCTCCGGTGCCGACGCGCGTAGATACCGCTCTCCCACGTGTGGGTAATCCGCGTGCCATCTCGACCGGACGAGCCGGTTTTCGCACCGTACGGCGACACGCGAATTTTCTACCCATGCAATGACCAAATCCGGCGATCGTTGCGTGCCCGTGAACCGATCCCGATGCGCGGCACCAATCTTGCTCACTGCGAGGGCCCATCGGTTAGTAAACCAACCCAAACTTTTAACTTCTATTTGTTGCAAGGAGTCCTTATGCGGTTGCTTTCACTCGTTCTTTCTGCTCTTGTCGGGACATCTCTGGCGGCGAGCTCGGCGCTGGCGCTCTCGCTCGAATCCGCCGGGAACTACGCCGCCGTGGCGCTGAACGGCCAGCTGAAGACCACGATCAGCAGCGGCGGCACCGTGGTGAACGGGGACATCTACGTCGGGAACAACCCGAGTGCGAACCCCGACCTCGACTTCAGCGGCGGCGGCCAGATCAACGGGACGATCTACGCCGATCCGAACGCCACGATCAACCTCTCCGGCGGAAGCACCGCTACCGGCGGCACGATCTTCCTCAGCTCGGCCGCCTCGAACCAGGTCGAGACGGACGTGAACGCGTATCTCTCCCAGGTGAGCGTTCTCTCGGCAGACCAGTCCATCGGCGCCGTGAGCGGGAGCACGACCATCTTCGCCAGCCAGTCGGGCCTCACCGTGGTCGATGCGACGAGCTTCAATCTCCAGGGCGGCTCGACGCTCACGGTGAGCGGGACGGCGAGCGACACCTTCATCATCCGCGTCAGCGGCACGCTCACGACCGGAGGCAACTCGAACATCGCGCTCGACGGCGGCGTCACCGCTTCGAACGTGGTCTTCGTCGTGGCCAACGACATCACGATGAGCGGCGGAACGATCGACGGCATCTTCCTCTCGTCGGGGGGCAACATCACCCTCAGCGCCGGCGTTCACAACGGCGCCTACATCCTGGCGGGCGACGGGAAGCAGCTGAAGTTCCAGTCCGCGCCGACCGTGAACTTCGTCGGTGGGCCCCCGGCCGTTCCGGTCCCCGAGCCGAGCGCGGCGCTCGTCTTCGGGATGGGCCTGTTCGTCGTGAGCCGGCTGCCGCGCCGCGCGCGCTAATGTGTCGTCCCTGAACTGAGTCTCGAGGGCGCCGGAGGCCGAGGGGTCGGTCTCCGGCGCTCTTGCTTTCGATGGCGTGCGGAGGACCGCAAACGAGTCGAGCCGCCACCCTCTCGGGAACTGCCGCCGCGTGTCTGCTAGGGCTGTGGGTGGCCTGCTCGTCGACGCTTTGCACCCCAGCGATCGAGGAGCGACGACCCGCAACTACCCGTGACGCCACGCTCCGGGTCCTGGACGGCGCAATCCACCGGCTCGCAGAGCCCTCCGCTGATTTCCGAAGCGTGCTGCGAGACGCCGAGGGAGCCCTGCCCGCCGGCACCGACGAGAGGGCGCGAGCCGAGATCGGCGCGTTCCTCGCGCGCGCTCCGCAGCCGGGCCCCGAGTTCCACTGCAGCGTGGACTTCCTCCGCGTCCGAGCGCGTCAGACTCTGATGCGGCTGCGAGAGGTGCTTCTGAACGAAGCGCCCCCTCCGCTGGAGCCCGCGGTTTGTTATGCGGATCCGTTCGCCCTCGATGCGAAGCGGGTGCAGTCGACGGATGGCTCGGTGGACGTCTACGGGTTCGATTTCGACACGGTGTCGCTGCAGATGGTGTTGATCGACGGCGATGGCTTCCGGGATGTAACGCCCGCACTGACCTCGCGCTCGCACTACCATCTCAACCTTCGCGTCGGGTCGGGCGGAGCTCGAGTGACAGCGAAGAGCCAGTCGCTGGGCCTGGCGTGGGGCCACTTGATCCACCATTCGATCGCACTCGCACAGCCCGCGACGCGGCTGTGCGAGTCGCGCATCGAGACCACTCCTGCTGGAAGAACCGTGTCACAGGGTCCGGCTTTCCGCAGCGAGAATCCATCGGGTCCGCTCGACGGAACGATCTGGGCCGATGCGGAGCTGGAGTTCTCCTCGAACCAGCTCGACGCGATCGTCTGCGTCGCGGCTCCCGATCCGGCTCTGAGCGGGTGCACGGTCGAATTCTTCTACACGACTCATCCCGACCGCGTCATCGATGGGGTGATTGGCGCTTCGACCAGTCATGTCTCCCATGTCCGCGGCCAGCCGGATCGAGAGGAGCGAGGGGGATGGCCCGAACCGGTGCGTGAGTGGATCTTCTCCGGCTTCGAGCCGGGGGGGAGCGCGGATCGCGATGTCGGCGTGACGGCGCGATTCAACGGGATTCGGGTCGTCTCCAGCGAGGGTGAGGGATGTATCTCGCCGGTCGCCTATCTCGAGGCAAGGCGAGCGGGCGTCATCAGCCCCGAGACTCGGCGTGCGCTCGACCGGAAGCTCGCGAAGATCGACCCGGCGATCCTGCGACTGCGGCCGCGTTTCGCCCCGTCGACCTCCCGTCGAGAGCTAGGCGAGCGTTCGTCCTAGCCGCGAGCGCGGCGACAGGATATGACGAGGCCGAGCAGACCCGTGCTCAATAGAGCGCAGGTCGAAGGCTCGGGAATGAAAGTCGACGCGTTGATCTGGATGTTGTCGATATCGTTACGCGCGCCGCCGCCGCCACTGGCACCGCCTACGGTGTATCTCAGGATCACAGAAGCCTGGTTGGCCAATGCGCCGACTCCCGTGAAGTCCCTGGTGACGAGCGTGCCGGCATTGAACGTGTTGATAGGCGTATTGGACGGATTCACCGGATTGAAACCATCGGTATTCCGCTGGGAAACGTACGTGAGAACCGGATCTTGAAAACCAGTCAGCGAGAAAGCGAGATCGAGGTAATCGCCGTTGTTGGCGGCGT
Organism: Candidatus Eiseniibacteriota bacterium; assembly: GCA_005893365.1. Classification (GTDB taxonomy): domain Bacteria; phylum Eisenbacteria; class RBG-16-71-46; order RBG-16-71-46; family RBG-16-71-46; genus WS-11. The sequence continues at coordinate 4,776 of VBPB01000219.1, read as the reverse complement.
TCTTCAACTGGATCGCTTCCTTTTGCGCGACATCCGCTGGGACCGTCTCGTTGATCGTAGTGCCACCAACCACCGTGAGGTCGGCATCCGGAAAACCGGTAATCGTGAGCGTTCCCGTGCCAGCGCTGGCTGCGATGGTGGTCGCACTCGAAGCATCCGTGTAACCGGCGAAGTTCCAGTACGCGATGAGAGTGGCGCTCGCACCCGAGCTGCACAACAACAGCAGTAGACCCGCGAGAATTCCACGCATGCTGATCGCCCCTCCCATTCTGCTCAGTCGGTGATTCCACTTCCCGGGACCCGGCTGCGGAGCCCGGTCGGACGAAATCGTCGACGGCACGGTTTCGATCGAAATCGGATCATCCGTGGAACGACTTGAGCGTTTCCGCAGAGCGGGCAGAACGTGAACGGCTGACGCCGGCACGCGGATTGCCACTCGGATCGCCGCCCTCGAGGATTCGCCGCCCTCAAGAGAGGGTGGCGTCCTGCCGATCGGGCCGATCGGAGAAGGACCAGTGAAGCGAAGGTGCAGCAGAATGCTCTGGGCAGCGCTTGAAGCGCGGCGCCTCAGGCATGCCGGAATGCGGCTTGCGAACCGCTGCCGAGGGCCGGCATGGTCTACGTCTTCGTCGTGTTGATCATGGCATGCCTGCTCGCCTTTGCCGCCCTCGCCCTCGACGGGGCAAGCGCGTGGGTGGCCCGCGCGCAGCTCCAGAACGCGGTGGACGCCGGCGCCCTGGCGGGTGCCGCCGCGCTCAAAGGTGGCGACGCGACCGCGAAGAGCACGGCTGTGCAGTTCGCCAACAACCACCGGGCTGCATTCCAGTCCGTGGCGATCGCTCCCACAGACGTGGAAGTGGGGACCTGGGACGTGGACAAAAGGATCTTCACCGTCAAGCCAGCCACAAGCGCCAACAGCGTCCACGTGAGCGGCCGGACGCAGCTCCGCCTCTTCCTCGCTCCCATCTTCGGCCAATTCAGCATGGGCATCCGCGCCGAAGCAACCGCATTCAGCAATGTGCTGTGTGGACCCTTCGTCGGCTTGAACAAGGTCACGATGTCGGCCTCGAGCCACACGGACAGCTTCGACTCGAACAAAGGACCCTATTCAGCAGGCTCCGCGGGTTCGCAAGGGCACGTGTGCAGCAACGGCGACATCACGATGAGCGGATCATCCACGATCCACGGAGATGGTCATCCCGGCCCGGGCCGCCAGGTAATTACCAGCGGCACCGCAAACGTGACCGGTTCCGACGATCCCCTTTCCGAGCCACTGTCTTACCCTCCGGTGGATTTCGGCGACGTTCCATTCAACAACGACAACGACCAGGTCCCCTTGTCGCACCTCGGCAAGGATCCGCTGAATGCCAATCGCAACTTCGCCCTCAGCGGGGGGGATTTTGTCGACCTGCCTCCCGGCACCTACTACTTCAACAAGATCGACATCTCCGGTGGATCGCAGATCCGAATCTCGGGACCCACCGTGATCTATACGACCGATAACGTCTCCGCCAGCGGCGGAACCTTCACGAACCTGACCCTGGACGCGGCCAATCTGCTGCTCTACGCGAACGGCGCCACCACGAAGCTCTCCGGCAGCTCGGCGTGGTATGGAGTGGTGTACGCCCCTAACAGCTTAGTCGACCGGAGCGGGGAGTCCGACTACTACGGCTCGATCGTGGGAAAGACGCTCACGCTGAGCGGTTCTGGCGGCATCCACTACGACGAAGCACTCGGCCGCCTGCTTCCGACTCGGGTCGTCCTGGTCAAGTAGAGCGCGTGACCGTCGACCGCTCTCGAGCGGGTGACGGTCCGAGTCTCCTCCGCACGACGTGGGGAAATAGGAGAGCGCCGGAGACCTTCCGGCCTCCGGCGCTCCCGGACTCACTTCAGGAGCAACCGCCCCCTCGGCTTACGGATCGCGCACCGTCCCGCTCCAGGAAGCGCCGCAGACATCCGCCTTGTTCCGGCGCGGATCGGACGTATCGAGGCAGTTCACGTTGCCCTTCCCCTTGGCGTTCGGGTCGCGGTACTTGAACCGCCAGTTGAGCAACGACCCCGTATCCGGATTCTGGGAAACCGTCGACTCGAAGATCGCGCCCTTGCTGTTGTCCATGATCTGGCCCGGACCGCAGCCCGCCGGCGCCTGACCAGAGCCGGCCCACGACAGCACGCTGTTGGCCGGTCGCCCCGTCGGCGCACCGGAACGGAACCGTCAACGTGCTCGACACCGTGACCGTGGAGGCGGCGTGTGAGCCGTCGACGAACTTGAAGCTGTAGCCCCCCGAGATCCAGTCGCCGGGCAGGATCTTGAGATGGCCTTCCATGCTCGACGGCCCGATGTCGAACGTCTTGCCCTCCGCCTCGCAGGACGCGGAGCAGCCGTCGCCATCGTCGTTGTTGCCATCGTCACACTCTTCCGAAGCGTCGACCTTGCCGTCGCCGCAGAAGCTGCAGTCGTTGCGGCACTGATCGAAGTTGTTGTCGTTACCGTCGTCGCACGTTTCCGGAGGCTGGACGATGCCGTCGCCGCAGAAGGGCTTCTCCACCGCGCAGACCGCGGAGCAGCCGTCGCCGTCGGCCATGTTGCCGTCGTCGCACTCTTCCGGAGGCTGCACGATGCCGTCGCCGCAGAACGGTTTCACATGGCAGAGGTTGGTACAGCCGTCGCCGTTGTTGCTGTTGCCGTCGTCGCACGCTTCCCCAGACTCGAGGACGCCGTTGGGGGCGCCGCCGACGCACTGAGCCATCGCGGGCATCGCGCTGAGCGCGAGCAACGCAGCCGCGAGCGCTGCGGTAGGCAAGATTATCCCAGTAAGTCTCGTAGTCGGCAGGACTCTCCGTCCCATGGAACCCTCCTTTTTCAGCTATTCCGGCTCTTCCGCCGGTTCTCTTCAGCCGGTTCTACTTCCAAAAAACTCCGATCAGGCCGATCGGCGCAACCACCCTATCACGATCGATCAAACCATGTGTGAAAATTCTCGATGATGTGTGTGTGAACACTCCTTCGCGGTTTGATCGCCCTGGAGACTCCGTAGGCGCCGCGCACCTCCCTGTCTTGCATCATCGTATTGCCATGCGTCTCGCGCGTAACCCGCGTCTGCTCGCCGCAGAGCGTCACGCTCGCGCATCTCGGCCTCCACCGTGTTGTACCGATTGAGATTTACAGACGCCTCCCCCGCTGCGCAGGCCGGGCCCGGCCGACGCGCAGCGAGCCGAAGGCGAGCGAAGGCGGGCCCCTGCACGGGCTAGCGCCAGAGGGCTCGTGCTGGGCGCGCTCCGACGCGCGCGCGATTGACCCGGATCCCGCCGCGCTGGTGGCGCCGTGCGACGGGAGCTTGGTGATTAGCTCGAGCGCGGCTGGCATTCTGCGGTCGGTGCAACGGCGAGGGTGAATCAGGCTACTCGCTTCACCGTTACTTCATCCGGCTTTGTCCACTGTCGCGAGCGGCAACGTCGAATCGCACGGCGGGACGGTCACGGAGCTGCTCGGCGACGGAAGGCGGTGTTCGGAATCGCGCGTGGCCGAGGACGACGCGATCCGCGCGGTGCGACAAGGGCTCGATGCCTCGCGCACCCATCTTGTCCCGCGAGTCGTCTGATCCTGACGCACGATCTGATCGCCCGAATCGCAGACTCCGCCGTGGCCGCCACGGCGATCGGTCCAGCGTTGCAGGCTTTCTCGAGTCGTTCTGATCGGCCAGATGAGTTCAGTGCGACTCCGAGCGCAAACGTCCGAGGCGCCTGCCACAAACGCGCCTTGCCGACCACCTGAAAGCGAGGGGGCGTCCCCCGACCCCCGGGAGACGCGGCCGCGCCTCGCCGCCGGACCCTCGATCGAACTGCCCATGCTCGCGGAGGTCCGACAATGAATCGGCACCTGGTTCTGCGCTTCGCACTCACGCTCGGCCTGCTGGGAGGTCTGCTGCTGCCCGCCGCGATGGACGCCGTGCCGATCACGGTGTCCGCGGCGGGTGTCGCCGAGAACGATCTTCAGGCGACCGTCGATGGCTTCCGCGCCGCGCTCGGTGATCCCAACAACGGCAATGCGCCCGGGCCGCTTTCGGCCGGCCGCCGAGAGATCAACTGGGACGGCGGCGGAGCGACGACACCCTCACTCGGCGGCACGCCGTTCACCGTGTTCCAGAACACCCGCGGCGCCACGATGACGACGCCGGGGGGGACGGGATTCATCCAGGCATCGCCGGCCGATCTCGCCACGCCGCAAGGGTT
>VBPB01000219.1:0-528 GCA_005893365.1 Candidatus Eiseniibacteriota bacterium | reverse complement strand
GTTCAGCCAGCAGCGGCTGTTCGTGCCGATCGGCAGCAACGTCACCGACATCACGTTCTCCCTTCCCGGCTCCGGCGGCGCCCAGCCCGCGTTCGTGTCGGGCTTCGGCGCCATCTTCTCGGACGTCGACACCAACGCCACGACGATGGAGTTCTTCGATCCGATCGGTAACCCGCTCGGAACTTTCGGCGTACCGAGCCTTCCGGGCATCAGGACCTTCGCGTTCCTCGGCGTGCAGTTCGACGCCGGAGAGCAGGTCGCACGCATACGCATCACGACGGGCAACGCGCCGCTCGGTCCCGATGATGGTGGAGGCATCGACGTCGTCGCGATGGACGACTTCTTCTATTCGGAGCCCGTTCCCGAGCCCGGCACCTTCGCGCTGGTCGCGCTCGGCCTCGCGGGTCTCCGCGCGCGCAGATCCACGCGGAGATCCTGATTCCCGGACCGGGACCTTCAAGGCTCCGACCGTGCACGCGATTGCGCGAGCTCTCCCGGATTCACTCGCGAATCGGAATCGACACGGAC
>VBPB01000207.1 GCA_005893365.1 Candidatus Eiseniibacteriota bacterium | reverse complement strand
TGCGCGGCGGCGTCGTGCGCTCGCAGGCCGAGTTATGCGCCGCGATCCGGGTGGCGCGGGACTAGACCTGTCCCCGCCTCAGCGCTTGAGCGGGTTCAGCACCGTGAGCGCCAGCTTCCAGTCGCGGCCGTCCTGCCGCCAGACGTTGAGGTACACGCTGGTGTCGGCGGCGGCGGCGGTCGCGACCGTGAATCGGGCGGCGAGACCGTAGGTGTAACCGAGGTCGCCCGCCGCGGCCACGGCCGTGCCTTGCGGGAGGTACTCGAAGAACCCCGCGAGCGAGTCGAGGCGCACCTGCACGGCGTCGATGCCATGTGCGGGGAACTGCCCCTCGGTGCTCAGCCGGATGTCGGTGGCCGCCCAGGTGGCGATCGCCGCATCCGCGCCGGCCTTGCGCATCGCCTTGGAGAGGTCGCGGTCGGCGTCGCGCAGGTCGACCCGGCCGCCCTTCATGGTGCGCCGCGGCAGCACCGAGCCCTCCTCGAACGTGACGTCGCCGACCCCGCCGCCGTTGGGCTTGGCGTGCTGGCCACCGATGTCCACCGCCACGCGCCATGCGCCGTGGCGCTGCTTCCTCCAGACGGTGTTGAAGTGCCCGTAGAGCTTGGGCGGTGTGGACGCGGCCGCCTTGGCGCTGTCGGGGTGGGCCCCCGCGCTGTCCGCGGCGGCCGCGGTGGTGTCCGCGGGCGGCTGGAGCTCCCAGGGCCCGGTGGTGTAGCCCAGATCGCCGGACGAGGAGACCTCCGCGAACTCGGGCTCCCAGACCAGCGTGGCCTTGGACGGCTGGCGGGCCTGCCAGACCTGGCGGCCGTTGGTCGGCGTGGGCGCGAACACGATCGCGTCCTCGCCGAGGAATTCGAGGAAGGCGGCCTTCATCCCCTGGGCCGCCGACATCGCCGAGAAGGCGCGCTCGCTCGAGACCAGCGAATCCAGCGCGGCGTCGGCGAAGGCCCCGCGGGCGGAGAGTGCCAGGGCCAGCACGGCGATGGTCGCGGACCAGAAGCGCTTCCTCATCGACTCCTCCAGGCTGCGGCGCGACGCAGGGTGGGAGCAGCCTGCGACCGCCAGTCTCACTCGGGGGCCGGCGGGTCCATGCTGCGGCCCGCGGTCACCCGATCCTTCACGATACCCCGGCAGGATACCCGTTCAGGTTCCGGCGTGCATGTCGCCGGGGACCGCCCCAGGAGGGGGTTTCGTGCGTCGGCCAAAGGTGGCAGTATGTCCGCCCGGCCTCGCATGCCAGGTGGTGACCCATCGTTCCGCGTGGGCCGCCACGACGGGAGAACGCCACGGCCGCGGCCGGCCGGAGGAGATCCATGAACCCCAAGTCACCCGCGTCCCCTCAGGCGCTCTCGGCGGCGGATGTCCGCGCGAAGCACAAGGAGTTCCTGTTCCCGGCCACCAGCAACTACTACGAGGAATCGCTGGTGCTCACCGAGGGCAAGGGGATGCGCCTGCGTGACATCGATGGGCGCGAGTACCTGGACTTCTTCGGCGGCATCCTCACGGTCTCGGTCGGTCACTGCAACGACGACGTGAACGCGGCGGTCAAGGCGCAGATCGACCGGCTCGGGCACGTCTCGACGCTCTATCCCACGCTGCCGATCGTCGAGCTGGCCGAGAAGCTCGCCAGCATCACGCCCGGGGCGCTCAAGAAGTGCTACTTCACCGCCAGCGGCACCGAAGCCGACGAGACCGCGGTGATGATGGCGCAGCTCCACACCGGCCGCTCCGAGATCGTCGCCCTGCGCCACGGCTACTCGGGCCGCTCGATGCTGGCGCAGTCGCTCACCGCCCACAGCTCCTGGCGGGCGCTGCCGACCAAGATCCCCGACATCAAGCACGCGCTCTCGCCCTACTGCTATCGCTGCCCGCTCGGGCTCGAGTACCCCTCGTGTGGCGTCAAGTGCGCGCAGGACATCGAGGAGTTGATCAAGACCACCACCACCGGCCAGATCGCCGGCTTCCTCGCCGAGCCGATCCAGGGCGTGGGCGGCTTCATCACCCCGCCCAAGGAGTACTTCGAGATCGCGGTGGGCATCATCCGCAAGTACGGCGGCGTGTTCATCTCCGACGAGGTGCAGACCGGCTTCGGGCGCACCGGCAGCAAGTGGTGGGGCTGCGAGCAGTACGGCGTCGAGCCCGAGATCATGACCATGGCCAAGGGCATCGCCAACGGCTGGCCGCTCTCGGCCACCATCTGCACGCCGGCGATCGCCGACTCGCTGCAGAAGCTCACCATCTCGACCTTCGGCGGCAATCCCATCAGCGTCACCGCCGCCAACGCCACGCTGGAGGTGATGGAGAAGCAGGACTTGAGGGGCAACTCCGAGCGACAGGGCCGCCGCCTGCGCGCGGGGCTCGAGGGCCTGCAGCGCAAGTACCCGCGCACCATCGGCGACGTGCGCGGCATGGGCCTGATGCAGGGCGTCGAGCACGTGGCCGACGAGACCCAGGGTGACCGCACGCCCAACGCCCAGGCGACGGCCCGGCTGTTCGAGGAGACCAAGAAGCGCGGGCTCCTGATCGGCAAGGGCGGGCTCTACGGCAACGTGCTGCGCATCTCGCCGCCGCTGACGGTGAACGCCGCCGAGGTGGACGAGGCGATCGGCAAGCTCGACGAGTCCTACCGGGCGATCGGAGCGTGAGGGCGGAGAACGCCCCGCACGGGGACGCGAGGCCGCATCCCGTCAGGCGGTGGGGTTCCCGGCGCCGCCACCTGAGCCGCGGGCCGCGCCGGTGAAGGGCCTGATGGGGCTGCTCGTCCTGGTGCTCGCGGTGGCCGGGCTCGGCCTGCTGGCCGAGGCCGGCGCGTTCGGCGGGGCGTGGCTGCTGCACGGGCACGGCCTGTTCGACGACGAGATCCACTGGCTGACGACCTGCCAGCCGCTCATGCCGTGGGAGCCGGGCGTCGCGCGTCTGATCGCGCAGCGCGACCGCGACCGGGTGGAGCGGGCGCTCTACTCGGATCGGCTCGACCGCGCGGTGCACATGCTCCAGGAGGCGCGGGCGCGGCTGCGGACGACGGGACAGCCGATGAGCCAGGAGTTGACCGCGCTGGGCATCGAGACCTTCCGGCGCGCCGCCGATCGGCTGATCAAGCATGGCCGGCTCTCGGAGGCAGCCGACTGGGAGGACAGCATGTTCGTGCTGGCCGTGCGCGCGCCGGAGCCGCATCAGCGCTACGCCGCGCTGGCCGGCTTCATGGAAGGGCTCGACGATCGCGTGCGCGACGGCAAGCCGTGCGAGGCGCTGGCCCGGGTGCAGTGGGCGAAGCGGGGCCTGGGTGGTGCCGTGCCCGGGATGGCGGAGAACGTGGAAGAGGATCTGGCCCATCAGTGCGCCCAGCAGCGTGCGGAGCGTGCACGATGAGGCGCCGGGCCATGCGTCGAACGAGGGCCGCACGATGAACGAGCCGAACGCCGCCGCGGGGGCCATCGCCCCCGACCGGCTGGAGGGCCGCATCGCCGATGCCAAGCCGACCTATGGGGACGGCGAGGCGGCCGGCGAGGCCAACCGCTGCCTCTACTGCCACGACGCCCCGTGCGTCACCGCCTGCCCGACCGGCATCGACATCCCGGGCTTCATCCGCAAGATCGCGACCGGCAACGTGCGCGGCTCGGCGCGCACCATCCTCTCGGCCAACCTGCTCGGCTACTCGTGCGCGCGCGTCTGTCCGGTCGAGGTGCTGTGCGTCGGCGCCTGCGTGTACAACGACTGGCATCGCTACCCGCCCATCGCGATCGGGCGCCTGCAGCGCTACGCGGTCGAGACCACCTTGAACACCGGCCGCGCCGCCACGCTGTTCACCAAGGCGCCGGCCACCGGCAAGCGGGTGGCGTGCGTGGGCGCCGGCCCGGCGTCGCTGGCGCTGGCGGGCTACCTGTCCCTCGAGGGCGTGGCGGTCACCGTGCTCGAGAAGCGGGCCTTGGCTGGCGGCCTCAACACGACCGGCGTGGCGCCCTACAAGATGCACGTGGAAGGGGCGCTGGCCGAGGTGGAGTTCATCCGTTCGCTCGGCGTCACGATTCGGACCGGCGTCGAGGTGGGCCGTGACGTCCAGGCGGCCGACCTGCTGCGCGACCACGATGCGGTGTTCATCGGCGTCGGGCTCGGCGCCGACGGTACGCTCGGCATCCCGGGCGAGTCGGGGGCGGGCGTGATGGGCGCCACCGCCTGGATCGAGCGCTTGAAGCTCGAGCCCGGCTACGCGCTCACCGGGGTCCAGCGCGCGCTGGTCGTGGGCGGCGGCAACACCGCCATCGACGCGGCGCGCGAGCTGGCGCGCCTCGGCATCGCCGACGTTGCGATGGTCTACCGCCGCACCGCCGCCGAGATGCCCGGCTACGCGCACGAGATGGACCTGGCGCGGCGCGAGGGCGTGCGGCTGGTCGAGCGCGCGGTCCCCAAGGAGTTCGCGCGCGACGCCGGCGGGCGCCTGACGGCGCTGCGGCTGGCGGACGGTCGCGAGCTGCCCGCGGACCTGGTCATCGTCGGCATCGGCCAGACCAAGCTGCGCGAGCTGGCGACCCAGTTCCTGGGGGTCGCCCTCGACGCCAAGGGATTCATCGTCGTCGAGCCCGCGACCGGCCGCACCGGCAACCCGAAGGTGTTCGCGGGCGGCGACGCGCTCGGCGGGGAGCTGGTGGTGACCGCCGTCCAGGAGGCCAAGCGCGCGGCGCGGGGCATCTGTGCCGCGCTCGGCGTGCGCGTGCGGCCCGACGCGGCGATGATGGCGGGGCACGCGTAGAACCAAGGGGCGTCGCGGCGGCGCGGCGGGCCGGCTGCGCGCGCCCGCCCCGCGGAAATACCTGATGCGGGGCTCCGAGCCCTGTCCTAGACTGGCGATGCCCGTAACGGCTCGGCCTTCGGCCGGGCCGCCGCTCTGGGGGAGCGTAGCGCGGGATACACCGCGTGGCTGAATCGAATCGACACGGATCGAAGCGGTATCACGCACCGCGTTGCGTTCCCCATCATATTTCTCGAGCGCCGGGTCGAATCGTCGCCGCCGTTCGTCGCGGCCCGGGGTCCCGACCTCCGCACCGCCAGCCTAACGCCCTGCCAGGCATGCAGGTAGGGCGCCACGACCCGCCGTCGGATTCCCAGGCCAGTCAGGATGTCGATTTCGGGCCTCCCCGTTCGTCGTACTCTCGAGCGGGGGACCGGCGACCGTCGAGACCCACCGCGAGGGACCTCAGCCAGAGGAGATACGACGATGCGCTTCATGGTGATCGTGAAGGCGAAC